>JBARVL010000001.1:0-2464 GCA_049646245.1 Crinalium sp.
CTCCTAAATAACCCTCAACTAAAGGAATAATTGGTAAACTGTCAAAAGCTTCCGCACGGGATAAAACTTGTCTTAAATTAACAGTTACACCCTGATAATTAACCTCGTAATCCCCATCGACTTTATTAGTATCGTTAAGATAAGTATCAATTAACTTGAGTCGGCGAATTAAGTCTCGCAGATAAAAAACGTCTTGATTTTTCTTGGCATCAATGTTATCATTAATATGCTCTAAATATTTAATTTTAGCTTGACGCTTAAGCTGTCCCACAACTTCGGTATCGACTAAGCGTTTCAGCTTGTAATAATCAGAATTAGTATCGTTAGGATATTTAGTTAATTCTTTTAAAATATCAGTTAATTCTTCTTGTTCATCTGCATCTTCTGCTTCCAGATGATTTGCTAAATAGGTTTCCAACCCTTGATCTAATTGTCGGTTAAATTCCTGAGTGCGATCGACAGTTATAGTCAGCTTATGTAATTTCAGTAAAGAATTGGTTCCAACTTTAGGTTGATCTAGGCTTAAACGCTGTTTTTGTAACCCAGATTGATCGGCAAAAGGATAACTCAAATCTATAGATGCTTGTGGCTTCCTAAACTCTGTCAAATCCTTAGTTAAATTTAAGACAAAATTTTCAATAGAGCGATTATCTGCTGGAAGTACAGCATCAAGTTGCGTTTGTAAACAATCTTTAATATCTTTAATATGATGAGGAAATTTATCTTTAAAAGCTAATTTAAAATTGACTGTGGCGCTACGAGCATTATATTCTGGCTCAAGGAGAGGATTAGCTGGAGTTTGCTTAACTACCTCACTCGCTACTTGATCAAAATCTATAATCAAACGTTGACCGTTATTAATCAACTTAAATGGATTTTGATGCTTAATAACCGCTAAAATTTTATTAAGTAAATCACTATAATCAACGGGAACTAGATTATTACTACCTTCTTGTCAGGTATTTACCATTGTAGATACTCCCAATTAAATCAAGATTTACTTTTCACTTTATCCTATTTTTTGCAATTGTATAAAGTCCATCTAAAAACTGCTGTAATTACTTAATTCCACAACTTTCTAACCGAGACACTAAAGAAGTAACCCTTTCTACTCCAAAACCGCCAAATTTACCAATTACCCTACTTAATAAGGCAATATCTCCAGCACGTCCAGAAGGTAAATGTCCTTTTGGCGCACTGAGATCGAAGGTAAGATGAGAGTAGTAAAAAATGTCTCCTTTAGTATACCAACCGATGCGATCGCAAAATTGTTTATAAATTTTCACATCAGCATATACATTTCCCCCAATACCTTCCCAAATACTTTTTTGGACACTAAACCCAAAGTGTCCATTACTATACTTTAACCACAATCTATTAAGAGTACGCAAGTCAGCACAGGGAAAGCTTCTAATACTATATAAATCAATCCAACCTTCTTTTTTTCTACCCGATGCACTCAGCATTAAATTCACCGTTTCTGCATCCGCTTCTTGCCAATTTCCTGCGGCTAATAAATCTCGTAGGTAAGTATAATCTATTCCTACGTCTGAACTTAAATCATCAGTCATAGCTCTTAATATAATAGTAGCTACTTGAGACTTGCGACCGTTACTATATTTACTCCAAAGTTGATTAATAGTATGTATATCGTGGATCGGAAACTTATTAAAATCTGCTAATCTCAGCCAACCTTCTTTTGAACGATGGGCTGCTTTCAGCATTAATGCCCTAGTTTCTAAATCAGCTTCGCGCCATTTTCCTATTGCTAGTAAATCTCTTAATTTACTATAATTTATTCCTACCTCAGAAGTTAAATCATCAGTGAGATATTGCATAACTTCCGCCGCCGATTGATAACGATCCTTAACCCGTTCTTGGAGTAACTTATCTAAAATTTGTGCTAAAATGGGATTGAAACTAGAGCCTTTGGGTAGGCGCTCTCTCCATATCCAACGGCTTTCTAAGGCATCATAAAGATTATTAGAACCATCATTTCTGGGCAAACAATTTGTTAATAAAGAAATGCACGTAACACCTAAACTATATAGGTCACTAGCTGGAAAAGCTTGACCGCGTAGTTGTTCTATTGGCGCATAACCAGGTGTACCAACCGTTGTACCTTGACCTAGACTTGTTCCTGTAACTTGCTTGGATACCCCAAAATCAATTAATACTAACTTGCCATCCTTCCGACGGCGCATAATATTTTCTGGCTTAATATCTCTGTGAATTACGCCGTGTTCATGTACAATCTTAAGAATGGGCAGTAAATCACTCAATAATTGCTGAATTTTTTGTTCGCTAAAAGCACCCTGCTGGATTAATTCTTGACGTAAATCATGTCCGTCGATTAACTCTTGTACTAGGTACAAACTACGATCTTGTTCAAAGTACGCTAAAAGCCTGGGTACTTGAGGATGTTCTCCAAGTTGAAACAGTCTCTCTGCTTCTTGGTTAAACA
>JBARVL010000002.1:0-2838 GCA_049646245.1 Crinalium sp.
CACGCCAGCCAAACTCGGTTTTTAATTCTTCTTCCTGACTTTTGCTCGTGCAGGTTTCAGCATCTAGCACTTCATCAGTAATATGAAGATCGACTGTATAGGATGTGCGATCGCGCAATACAGTTAAGCAAGCTTCATACTGACGTTCTCGTTTTAAAGCATCGGGCTGTAAGTAGGGGAAACCAATTTCATAAACTCCTTGTCCCAAAGGAATAAGATAACTAGGCAACTCAGCAAGTGTTTCCCCAGCTTCTAATACTAATACCGGACGATCTCTTGCCAACAAGCAAGTTGAGGTAACAACTGTCTCGTCTTGGCAGGCATAAGCAAACCAATTTGCATATAACTTCATTAATATACCAGCCCTTGCCAGTGGAATTGTCCGTAGCGTCCTTGGCGTGCCTTAATAAAAGCATCAGTTAGCGGTTTGTCTTGTAATTTGATCACTAAATTTTCCATCAAAGCGAAACTTTCCTCCATGTCTGCCACCATCACCCCCCGCAATTTAGGTAATATTTTTTGCCCGAATTGATCGGCAATGGCGCAGCATACAGCTTCTTCACTGCTTTCTACACCTGGATAATTAATTACATACTTGGCGATTGATTGATAAACCCGATGGGCAAAGGGATGTCCCATCTTTTCCATAATGTCATTAGCTTGATTAACGTAATCCTTAACCTGTTCGAGTATCGCCAGATAGTCATTGGGTTCACGTCCCCAATTACTGCGGAAATCTTGATAAGTTAGATAGCTTTGAGAATTTGTTGCGGTTTGCTTGGTTTTATTAGCGCGTAACTGAAGTTCACTAGGTTTGCCAAATGTTAAAACGTTAGCGCGATCAAGTACCTTATCAGAAAGCGATTGAGTAGTTTCGTCCTCGTTCATTGTCCCGACAAATAAGAACTCATCGGGAATTTTGATTTGTTTTTCACTTTCAGGTAGAGGCAAACTACCTACATCTAGAGACAAAAATGTTTGGTGACTGCGCCTAGTTTCTAGCTTAGAGAGAAAATCACTAAAGTAATACTCGACCCGTGCTAAGTTCATTTCATCTAGCAGCACGATCACCATCCTTCCTGACAGATTGGCATCATGTTTATATTGATACAAACCTCGCATTAACTCAGTTGGCTTATATTTTTTTTCCACATAGTTATAAAATCCTTGCAAATCTTGAGGCGAATCCCAACGAGGCTGGACAGGAAGCATCAGAAATTGTGCGCCGATAAATTCAGCATACTGTCGAGGCAATTCGCTTTTACCTGTACCACTAATTCCTGCTAAAATTACCAATGCAGAAATATCCTGAACTTTTAAAGAAGTGTGAAAAGCTCTGATAATGCGATCGGGAAAATTTAAACCTTGAGTTGTCAGGTAATTCTTAAATTCTTCTAAAAACTCAATTTCATTCCCTGCGGAGCGTTGTTGCGGTGGTAATTTATACCATAACTTATCTCGAAGAGCTTGTAGAGCCACCCTCGCGCTATTTTCAATTTCATTAATTTCGCCTCTGAGTCGCTGTAAGATTCGTTCTAACTCCTCTTCCTTTTGTTCAAGATCATGGATGTTATTTTCTAAAGCTACTCGTTGAGATTCTAAACGTTCAATCTCACGGTGTAAGCTTGCTAATTCCGATCTTTTAGCGCGAAGCTCTGCATTGATTCTTTCTATTTCTCTGCGTAACCCTTCTGATTCCTGGTATTTATGCGTATTTTCTTGAATCTCTCGCAGAATGCGATCGCGTTCCTCTTGAAGGCGCGTTACTTCTGGCGGCAAATCATTTTTTCGCTTTTCTAATTGCTTTCCTTCATTAAACAAAGCATCATAAGTAGCTCGCAATAACTCTAGTTCGACCGTTTGTTGTTCTAGATCATGCAGACGAGTTTGTTGATTTTCAATATTTTCTTGTAATAATTTGGTTTCAGCCTGTTTTTTAGAAAACCGCACTTCAATATCTTGGAAAGAAGCTTTTTTTTGCTCTAATTGAGCAATCTGGGTGCGACAAGCTGAAATTTGTCCCTCCAAACTACTAAAGTCTAGGCGATGCTTTTCAATGTTTCGAGTTAATTCCTCTAAATAACTAAGTTGTGGATTTTGCTCATTGAGTGCTGCAATTCGAGTTTCTAATTCTTGGTGTTGCTGGCTGAGTGTGTTAATTTCATGCTGAATATACTGATGTTGAGTTTGCAAGGCTGGATAATTTCCCAACGTCTGATCTAATTCTCTTTTTTCTTCCCGTCTGTGAGCGATTTCAGCATTGAGACTTTCAACAATAACGCTCATGTTATCCCGTTGAGCAACTAGCTGACTAACGTTTTCAATGTCTCCTAGCCGTCCCTCTAGATAGTTAGCCCTCATGTGTTGCCGACGGGAAACAATTGTCGCCGTTGCCGCACTCGCTGCGGCTGTCACCCCTGCTGCTCCTGCTGCTTTTTCGATACCACCACCCAGAAGTAAAGTCAATACTGTTACTAATAAAGTCGGCGTACAAGGTAACGTCAAATTTACTAGGCGCTCGCTTTTATTCATACTATAAGTAAAATATCTCAACTTACTATAAATTATTTAACAAAGTAAAGAAACTTTTTGTGTAAATCTTGTGCTTTTTCCCTTTGTCCTAAGCTAGGAACACTCAACAGTTTTCGTGTTAAGTTTATTTCCCCAAACCTAGATATGATGCCAGGTGTAGAGACGTACTATGGTATGTTTCTACATCAAATATTTGCCCAAACTCATTTTCCGAATTGGTTAAAACTTACGCACCGAAAGCTTGAAGTTTAGATCTCCCCTAGCCCCCCTACCCTATGCGCTCCGCGCAGGCTACCCCAACGGGAA
>JBARVL010000003.1:0-2087 GCA_049646245.1 Crinalium sp.
CTGTATGTTAGCACTGCATCTTGCTCGCTATAGATTTCTTGCGAGCAAGATGCTCGCACTACTGTACCTCATCAATATGAAAACTGCGATATTGCACTGATGGTGTTTAACCTAATATTTTCTTTCTTGTGGCTGAAACATACTAATTTTAACTGGTAGGTAATTCAAATCAATACCCGCAGGGGAATAGTAAGCAAGTGTATGTTTCAGAAAATTAATATCATCCCGTTGATCGTAATCTGTACGATAATGTGCGCCTCGGCTTTCTTGGCGATTTAAAGCTGAAGTTAAAATCATTTGTCCAACAATCATTAAACTCCGTAATTCTAATGCTTCGATAATTTCGGTATTCCAAAGTTGACCTTTATCATCAAGGTATATTTGTTGATATTGCTGTTGTAGTTGTTGCAACTTTTCTAAACCTTCCCGCATTAATTCGTCTGTACGAAAGACACCGCAAAACTGAGTCATCGTGTCTTGAAAAGTTTGACGTAATTGATTAATACGGATAGTTCCAGGTTGCGCTAGTAATGATTGAATTTGTTCTTGGGCTGATTTGATATATTTTTGTTCGTCTATTTGTGGTAACTTGCGATTTTGGATAAATTGTGCGATCGCTTCCCCAGTTCTTTTTCCATACACCACACATTCTAATAGAGAATTACTACCCAAGCGATTAGCACCATGAACCGATACACACGCGGCTTCTCCCGCAGCAAAGAAAGCATCAATCAAAATTTCTGGACTGCTACGCACTTGCCCATCTGTGTTTGTAGGAATCCCACCCATTGAATAATGAATTGTCGGGCGTACAGGCATAGGTTGATTAACAGCATCAATTCCTACCAGTCGGTGTGCTTCTTCCCAAGCAAAAGGAACCCGACTCATAATTTTTTCTCTTCCCATGTGGCGGAGGTCGAGATGAACAAATGCCCCACCTGCACTACCATCGGGATGTATGCCACGACCCGCAGCAATTTCTAGGGCGATCGATCTTGAGGTAATATCGCGGGGGGCAAGTTCCATCCTACTAGGGGCGTATTTTGCCATAAAGCGATCGCCATCACTATTAATTAAATAAGCACCTTCCCCTCTCACCGCTTCGGAAATTAGTACTCCTACCGGATATAAACCAGTTGGATGAAACTGGACAAACTCCATATCTTCCAAAGGCACACCAGCAATGGCAGACATAGCTAAACCATCACCTGTCGAGGCATAGTCATTAGAAGTAGTGTTATAAACCCTGCCATATCCGCCAGTAGCAAACATCACCGCCTTAGCGCGGACAACCTCTATATGTCCGTCGTGAATGTTATACATCACGATGCCTTTGGCTTGAGCATCTTCCAGAATTAGCTGCATAACGTACCACTCATCATAGATGCGGACACCGTTATGTCTGAGGTTGTTAACCAATTCGTGTAAAATTGCATGACCTGTTTTATCAGCCGCGTAGCAGGTGCGACGGTGGGAATGACCACCAAAAGCACGTTGGGCAATGCGACCATCAGGTAAACGGGAGAATAAAACCCCCATGTGTTCTAGATCAATTACCACATCTGCTGCTTCTTTGGTGAGAATTTCTACAGCATCTTGATCCGCGAGGTAATCTGCCCCCTTAACTGTGTCAAAGGCATGAGCTTCCCAACTATCTTCTGCATCGACATTTTTTAAAGTTGCTGCCATACCGCCTTGTGCAGCTACCGAGTGCGATCGAATTGGATGGGTTTTAGCAACTAAGGCGATATCTGCACTGGGATAGGTACGGGCAATTTCTAAAGCAGCCCGACAGCCAGCTAATCCACCGCCGACAATTATGACATCATGTTCTAACATTTTCCGTCAGATATCAGAGATTTCTAGATCTATGCTGACGCAAAAAAAAACTTCCCTGCTTTTTGCCTGGGAAGTTTTTTGGAAATTTGTTACTTAAAATTGGCAACTAAGGGAAATGTTCAACCTTTTGAGCCGTAAGTACTTAATTGGTTACTACCACTGGATTCTTGGACAGGGGCATTTACAGGACTGGTGCGAGTTGTTTGATTTGATTCTATGGGAGAAAACTCAATATGATTCAGTAAGGT
>JBARVL010000004.1:0-3086 GCA_049646245.1 Crinalium sp.
ATGGAGAAGTGCTTGAAGTTAAAATTATTGAGCCAATACCTTCTGCTGCACTAGAAGCATTGATCAAAGGCATTCCTACCTCTTACCAAATGGCTTATGCTACGACTTTAGGCGAAGTTTTTGCTGGTGATACACTGCAAATACCCGCCTCATTTCCAGCCGACGCTCAGTTTGGTGATGAATTTGCCTTACGTGCAGTTGCAGCCGTTCGCACCTATAAGCGTCGTCCACAGGCTCAATCTTCTATTTCCTTGGGTAGTACCCACACTGACTTTAACTACTCCTTAGAACGCAAGCGAGTGCTGAATGCCAGCCGAGTTGTCAGCAAAGATGACAACGTGAAACAACACGCTTATACCCATCAAGTTCTGTAGTTGAAGAGCTTTTTAGCCCTAATTCCCGCAAATTGGTTGGGCATATAGCAATTTGTAACCTTTGCTGGGTATAGATTTGAGAGTTTTTTCTCTTCGAGTTAAATCCTACAAGGGTTCTTTAGTGTTATTAAATGTACGATGGGTAAATTGAGATAACTGCTCATCGTTTTAAGTACTTATCTTTAGTGATGAGTTGGTTGATTTTTAAGGAGGTTAATATGACTCAAGTTATCTTGAAAAAGCTTAATCCAATTGTTGTAGAAAAACTCCAACATCTTGCTCAGAGTCATCAACGGACTTTAGAGGAAGAAATCACATCTATCCTTGAGGATGTAACGGGAAATACGCCTATTACTACCCCTGTAAATCGAGGCTGGTCGCCTGGTTTTTTTGAGGAGGTGATTGGAGGTTGGGAAGGGGAACCATTAGTTAGGGAAGCTCAACCAGAAATTCAGGAAAGAGATTTTTCTTGATGACATATCTACTTGATACTAATGTTTGTATTAAACTGCTAAATAATAGTAGTCAATTGGTTGTACAAAAACTAGCAGAACAAAGCCCTGAAAATATTAATTTATGTACGGTTGTTGCTTTTGAGCTTTTTTATGGAGCTTATAGAAGTGAAAAGTCAGAAAAGAATCTCAGAAAATTAGAACAATTTTTAAATCAGTTTAAAGTCCTCGATTTTGATAAAAATGCCGCTAAGATTTGTGGGTGTATTCGTGCTGAATTGAACAAAAAAGGGAAACCGATTGGGGTTTATGATTTACAAATTGCTGCTATTGCGCTTGCCAATAATTTAATATTGGTAACTCATAATGTAGCAGAATTTAGCAGGGTGGAAGGGTTAATCTATGAAGATTGGGAGGTTTGATGATGACTTGACAAGAAATTATTAATTCTCTTGACAGTTTGCCCACAGAAGAACGGGACTATTTATTTGAGCTTCTGCGTCAAAAAAAGCAGGAATCTAGAGGGGATAAATTTTGGCAGGGATTACAAAAATTTAGAAATGTAATCCAAAGCGAGGAGATTATCTTTACTGATTCTGAATATCGAATACATTCCCAATCTTTGTGTGTATCGTGTATTGCTTTTTCAAATCCTCCAATACCGGAGAAAAAACTAAAATACTTCATGCCTGTTATGGTTAAAAGGAGCCGAACATAGGACTCGAACCTATTACAAAACAATTGCTCTCCTAGTTGAGCTAGTCCGGCTTACAGGATGAAGTATAAAGAGGTCTATTTAATTGTCAATGATTGAGATGTGCTATAAATGTTTAATCCTTAAATAAATCAATAGTTCCTTGTATTAAAAAAATAACACAAATTATTGCAGTTATTATAAAACCCACTGTAAATCCTGCCTCCGCAACAGCAGGATTAGCACTACTTAAAGCATATCCAATAAAAGCTCCAACAGAAGCTCCTATTCCACAAATTGCGATACAAATAAACCCAATAATTGGCGAGAATAGAATTATCGCAAAAATATTTTTTGTATTTTTTAAAGCTTTTTGATTAGCTTGTTTAGTAGCGTACTCTTCTCTCTGCCTACGAGTTTCTTCTTCCTGGTTACATTTTTTTGTATAAGCTTCTTCGTATGAATAACGCTCTCTAACTGCTGCATGAGTTGCTTCTTTAGCAAGAGAGCAAGCTTCTTTAGCAATTGGTTCAGCTTCCAAAAAAGCTACATAATCATCTGAATTTATCTTTTCTTTGACAAGTTTAAGTTTTGCCTCTGCATTAATAAATATAGCATTTGATGGAGGCTGACTACTATTATTACTATTTAATTTTGAAAGAGCCTGCCGTGATCTACTTAATGCGTTTTTAGCTTCTTTCAAATCGTTTTCAGCGTGATTTGCTAAACGAGTTAAATTATTAAATTTACTAGATTTTAAAGAGTGTAAAATTTCTTGAACTTCATCTGTTACTGTTTTAAAATTTTGTTCTTTATTAGCAATATACCAGTATAGAGGTTTAGCTATTATTGCTTTTTCTAGCGATAAACTAAAAGCTTCTTTATTTGCTGTTAAAGCCGAACATTGAGCATAATCATAATGACCATCTGCATAATTTGGTGATACTTCAATTGAAGTTTTTAAAACTTTTACAGCAGAAATGTAGTCTTCCTGACAGGAATATATGTGTCCAATTAATCTATAAGAATAACTTTTGTAATCAAATTCTCCTTCCTTGGGAGCATGAGGAAGACTTCTTTCTAAAAATTCTTTTGCTTTATCAAATTTATTACTTTGTAAATAGGTTTCAGCTAAACCAACATATATTCTGTAATCTAGGCGATTTCGTTCTAAAGCTTTTAAATAAAATTCCTCAGATTCATCTAGAACTACCCTTCTTCTCAACTCCTCAGCCATCTCTCGCCATTCATTAGCTTGTGTTTCGCTTGGAGTTCTGAGGGTGTGATTTATGCTTAGAAGTACAGAAGTTTGTTGCTGAAGTCGCCAACTAAGTTCTTGAAAACCCCACTTAATAGCTGAAGCTAGTATTGAAAGGTTATCGGAAATTTCTGAAATACCTTCTGAAATTTCTGAAATACCTTCTGAAAAAACATTTTTTATTTCATCAAAACCTCCTTGTACAGAGCCTTCTATCTGGTTAAGATTTTTGTACAATTGTCCTTCAGACGATTCAAAGGTTTGCCGCAATTTCTTAAGCTCAGACAAATTTTCACAATGCGTACAGG
>JBARVL010000005.1:0-13196 GCA_049646245.1 Crinalium sp.
TCAGGCGTATGAACATAATCTAGAGGGTTAAACTTGCGCTGAAACAAGATATCCGTTAGTTGCTGCAACTCTTCCTCAGTGGCTAACTCTAGCGCCGTTCTTAGTTCGTCCAACTTTCATGCCTCCAATGTCCTTTGACACTCTCCCGTCAAGCTTGCGTTGTAACTGGAGATTCTTGCTTCCCAGAGAAATGCTTTTGATGCAAGCACTCCTGTAGTCCTACTTCCTCTCCACAAGCTTGAAATCCCGTATGCCCTACGGTATTTGGGTATTTTGCCTTTACTACTTGTCCAGTGTTATGTTGCTTGGTTTTCACAACTACAGGAGGTTCATAAGACTGATATTACTTTACCACAAAATCCTGTCTGCGATTCATTTCACCACCAACCCAGTACAGTGTGGTGGGAGTCCTCTCAACCGTCAACAGTTAACAGTCAGCAAAAAGCTAATGACTAAAAGCAATAACGTATGTGATGTTGCCATAATTGGTGCTGGTATTGCCGGAATAATCTGCGCTCAACAGTTACAGCAAGCAGGGTATAAAGTCGTTGTTGTAGAAAAATCTCGCGGAGTCGGGGGACGTTTCGCTACACGCAGGTTACATGATACTCGTACCGATCATGGTGTGCGCTACTTAGAACCTTACGGTGAGCAATTGCAGCAGTTAATTGATAAATTAACTAATCGTAATATTTTGCAAGTTTGGACAGATACCGTATATGAATTAAGCGCCGATGGTATTTTGCAACCCAAAAATGATTATCCCCGTTATATTGCATCTGAAGGAATGACGGCGGTAGCCAAATTTTTAGCGACAGGCTTAGATATTTGGACAAATCAGCGAGTAGAAGCAATTCAACTCAATTTAGAGTATAATGAGGGCGATACTCCTGCGGAGTCGCGTAGCGATCGCGCAAACGCTGACAAGTCAGCTTGCACTTATCAACTACTCTTAAACAGCCCAAATCCAGCAACTCAAACACAAGATAAATTAACTGCTAGAGCCATAGTTGTCGCTATCCCTGCACCGCAAGCTTTGAGCTTATTAGAACCCTTAGCCGAGAGTGGTTTATCACCAGAATTTATTAATAATTTGCGCTCAGTAGAATTTGATCCTTGTTTGAGTGTGATGGTTGGATATCCACCAGCAAGACAGCAAGATTTAGATCAACTTTCACCAGCATGGAAAGCAGTTATTTGTCCCCGCGATCCTCAAATAGCTTGGATAGGTTTAGACAGTAGCAAGCGCCAAGAAGTAAAACAGCCAGTATTTGTCATTCAAAGTACAGCAGAATTTGCTCAAAGTTATTTAGATACTGATAATTTACAACCTGCTGCCGATCAACTTTTATCACACGCATCTAAGAATTTAATACCTTGGTTAGATGCACCTGAATGGTTACAAATACATCGCTGGCGCTATGCTTTCCCTAAGCAATCTTTACAGATAGATTGCTTAGATACTAATATGTTTTTACCAATAGTATGTTGTGGTGATTGGTGTGGCGGTAATCGGATAGAAAGTGCGATCGCTTCTGGATTTGCTGCTGCTGCAAAAATTAATCAAAAATTACAACTATTCTGATTCTGTCAAAGCATCAAGTTTAGCCAGTATTCTTAAACCTTCTTCTGGATTACCAGTTGCCGCCATTGCTTTAAATCTGGTATACGCAAAATAGCAATTAAGTGTATTGAAAATTTTTGAAATTTTTAGTTTTAATGACATTGAAGTATTAAGTTATATTTTGCCAACTAATAACGGCGGGTGCGGGGATCGAACCCGCTTTCACATTGCTGCGATTTAACCGATAACCCTGGCAACGGATGGTTGATCTGTTCGATACAAAATTTAATCGTTTTTTAAGAAACGTCTCTAGCAACGGATGGGATATCACAGGATTTGGGATTAATTGTTTTTTAAGAAAAACGGATGAGTTAATGGTAAAACCGATATCTTATCCGTTTCTTAAAAATGATTAACGCATTCGTCGAACCGATCAATCATCCGTTGCCAGGTTAACTGTTTTACCATTAACTTATCCGTTTCTTAGAAACGACTATCTAACATCTTGCAGTTATCCCATCCGTTGCCACCCTTAATCTTCAGCCTAAAGAGACAAGAGGTGAACAAGGGTAAACCCGCCATGTAGGGGCAAGTATAAAACTTGCCCTCAAGTTAATTAAAGTTCGTCTGTTGCTAACATTTGGATAATCCGAGGCATACTAGGATCAAATCCACCCATATCCCAAGAAAGTGGATCTTTTGGATCAACTAATGTGATTTGATAAGGCGCAAGGGTGATATATACCGCTTTGGTATTAGGATTAACTTTCTTGCGGTACTCAGCTAATGCTTGAGCGGGATGTTTGTAACCAGCCCAGCTTTCTGAGTCAGTCCAAAAGCAAATTACGTCTGCTTTGAACCTATTTTTAATCATCCAGTCGTAAGCAACAGAAGCATCGGTTCCACCAAAGTTTTGATTACTAGCTTTTTTCAAAGCAGAACTAAAATTATCTTTTTTGGTGATATCTAAATCACGAAAATCAGTAGCAAAACCACGAATCATGTAGTTTTTCTCGGCTTTTGCTGTTACTAATGCCATTGTGGTAGCGATTTCGCAACAGCTAAGTCCCAGTGAATTCACAACTCCCCAAGACATGGAACCCGATATGTCTACAGCGTGCATGAAAACTTTGCCTGTAGGTTCCACGACATCAAATGATAACTCTACTGCTGTTTCGAGAATATCTACAATGCGAGAAACTGGTGTCCAAGTTTTTTGGCTGCGCCCTAATTTACCACCAGATTGATAGGTTTTTAAGGCTTTGAGGACATCTATTGGGTGGATGCGTCCTTTTCGCAGATGTTCTTTGTTATTGAGAACATTTTGGATGCGATTTAAATTTTGACGTTCATCACCACGCAATACACCTAATTCAGTTAGCGAACCTAAGTTACGCAGCATTGCGCCAATTGGCATTTCGTTGAATAGCAATTGCCATGCTTGCTGATCCATTTTGCCCACAGTAGCCATTTCGTGGGTAAGATGTCCTTGTGCGATCGCATGACCTGTCTTTTCAGGATTCCGCTTTAACCACTCATACCACCAAATTTGCGCTAAGGCTTGTGAAGGAATTTCTTTTGGCAATTCCTCCCAACCTTTAACTACCCATTCAAATAGTTGTCGGTGATTTTCAGTTGGCGGTTTAACATGAAATAGTCGCAAAGCATCTCGATGTGAGAAGCCTTGACGTTGTTGATATTTCAACAATTGATAAGCTAAACCCTTAACATCTTCACGGGATAGCCAAGTTTTACCAACTTCTCGAATTACCTTACCAAACCCGCGCATAGATTTGGTATAACTTAGCCATTCGTAGAAGTGACTTGCAGTGCGGACAACTTGAGGGAAGATTTCCTGAAAAGCTTTCTTTGCTTCTGGTGTTTCTCCCATTGATAGCAAGACTAAAGCTAAAATTGGGGCGCTGTTATTGATCGCGCGTCCGTCGCTGGCGTAGACTATTTCTTGTGCTACTTTAGTGGGGTTTTGTGCGATCGCTTCTTGCACAACCGCCACAAAATCTTCAGTTAATTCTTGCTTACCAGCATAGAAAGTGCTTTTCGCTGTACCAATTAGCAAACAGCGCCGTAGCATCTGCCATATACCAGCATCAAACATGAATCCGCCGGAACGTCCTTGGCGCATCTCAGTTTCACGCCCAGGAATCGGTTTTGTTTGCGGTGTAGCATTCTTTTTTTGAGTGAAAAATTTATAATCCATAATGGTCACTCTCCCAGCCTTTTCAGGCATTGCTATTAAGCTGTCAGCCGTCAGCTATCAGCAAAGCGTGATTACTCAGTGCTAAATATGTGGTGGCGGGGCAGGACTCGAACCTGCGGATGACATTACGATAACCCTCAAATCTTCAGCCCTTATGAGACAAGTTGGCGAATTAAGGATATTATGTTGCCTTACCACTTGGCGACCCGCCACATGATTTTTAGCCGTCAGCTTAATGTTTATTTTTTTAACGCAAAGATCGCAAAGGAAAGCGCAAAGGGCGCAAAGGAAAAATTAGTGCTAAATGTTGGCGTGGCGGAGCAGGATTTGAACCTGCGGATAACAGAATTGCGATAACCCTCAAATCTTCAGCCCTTATGAGACAAGTTGGTGAATTAAGGATGTTTTATTTCTATTGCCTTGAACCACTTGGATACCCGCCACATGAGTTTTAGCCGTCAGGAGTCAGCTATCAGCTATTAGCTGGAATAATTTTTTAATCCTCATTATTTAATCCTAAAATTTGGTGTAGCGGAGCGAGATTTGAACCCGCATCTCCGGCGAATAAGGGGGGAGTCGTTAAAAGCGATAACCCTAATTCTGCGGTCTTTTCAGACAATAATTGGCGCTCTACTAATTGAGCTACCCGCCACATGAAATTTGATCTTTTTTTGACGATAACCCTCATTACTGTGGTTATCTTGGACAATGGTTAAATCAGGATACTTTTCGCTTTGAGCTAGGTCATTGGTATCACCTCTTTGTTTTTGTAGCATATTTGTAGTATATAAACTAATTTTCAGGTTGTCAACTATTTTTTTGAGAAATACGAGGTTTAAATCTGTAAGCCCTATTTTTCCTAAATCGGCTTGTCTAGTGTTGTAGATGTACTAAGACATAGTGCAAGACAAAGGCGAAAATATAATATGAAAGCATTTAATCTAAAATTACCCTTATCTGCTGTTCTACTAGGGTTATCTATCTGCTGGTTAGGAAATCAAGGCGCTTCTGCTTATAGTCAGGGTGGTTTAGAAGTAGCAAAGCAGAGTAATTCCTCACTGGTGGCTGCGACTCCTGCTAAAGTAGAAGAATTTACTGCTGTAGGTACTGAACCTTTTTGGAGTGTGAAAGTCAGCCGTAGCGGGATTGTTTACTCATCTCCAGATGTAAAAAGCCGCAAATATCCTTATATAGCACCAAAAGCAGCATCAAACCGCCCACTTGATTTACTACGAGTTTATCAACTAAAAGGTCAAACCAGTGGTTTTTTGGTGATTAAGAAAGGTACTTGTAGTGATGGAATGTCTGATAGAGTTTATCCCTACGATGCCACTGTGATTTTAGGTAATCAAGTTTTAGAAGGCTGTGCTTATAAAAAATGATGATTTAATCTTTAAAATTGTTAACAATTTGGGCAGCTAATTCTAAAGCTTGTGCGGATGTGGTAATTTTACCTTCAATTTTTGCAAGTTGAATATCTGTAAGTAGTTTACCAATTTGCGGACTAGGTGGTAATTTAAGAGCTTGCATCAAATCATTACCACTAACTAACGCTGTGGGATGAGCAACTTGATCTTCTGGGTTGAGATAGCGGTTAATTAAAGGTGCGATCGCATCCAATTCTACCCCAGATGCTACAGCTAAAACTGCGATCGCCGGAAACACCCCCTTAACATTCTGAAAGAAAAAATACTGTTCTGCTAAAGACATCTCCGACTGTGCTACAGATTGTAGTTGGGGTAGATATGCAATAGCAGTTGTAACGGCTTTAATTTCAGGACGGCTATAACTTAACCGCAACATTTGCGACTCTGCGGCTGTTGGTGTTGGTGGTAGTAAGTTAACTAATTTAGCAATACCTACTAGAGATGTATTGATAGTATCTCGTAGCGATCGCACTAACTCTACCTGGATATTATACCATGTTTCCCCTAATAAACAAGCTGCTTGATCAACTTTAATTAATTGCGCTAAACCTTCAGTAGTCACACTGGGAAACCAACAAGATAATAAACCATCTTCTACAGCAGCAATTAACTCATGCGTACCTTGAGGCGTTTTTAATAGATAACGCAATTCTGTCAACACTCTTTCGGCTGCAACTTGACTAATTAACGGTGCTAACTGACGAATAGTTAATTTTGTAGTAGGTTCGATTACAAAACTTAACTGAGCAGCTTGGCGATAAGCGCGTAATAATCTTAAAGGATCATCTTGCAAATTCGCTGGTGCAACCATTCGCATAATTTTTAGTTGCAAATCAGCATAACCGTTGAGGGGGTCGATGATTTCATTAGTGTAGGGGTTGTATGCGATCGCATTCACCGTAAAATCTCGCCGTCGCAAGTCCGTTTCTATTGCGCCTTCTTGTTGTGCAAAATCAACCGTTGCGTGTTTAAACACAACCCTAGCAATCTGTCTTTCAGCATCCAGCAATACAAACCCAGCTTTGTACTCACGAGCAATCTTTCTCGCTGTTTGCACCGCATGATTAGCTATGACAAAATCTAAATCTAAATACTCCCTGCTTCTTCCCAATAAAGCATCCCGCACCGCACCACCCACTAAATAAGCAGGTTGCGGTAACAATTCCAAACTAAAAGGCAAATTTTGGGGAGATAGCGCCGAGGAGTATTCAAACATCGCAACAAAATTCAACAAAAGCGGATCATCAACTAAGCCAAGCTATGAGTTAGATTAACAGAAAAGCACTTGGAACTAATCCTATGTGTATTTGCATTAATTGCCATTATGTAGACCGTTGCGTTACTTATAATGCAGTGGAAACGCAACATGAAGTACCTCATTTGACCGAAACGCCCGATTTTGAGCCAAATGAACCTAGCATAAACGTCAACATCCGTCCCCATGAAGACTATGTGGAGATGGAATGGGATGTGGTGGGTTGTCAAAGCTTTAAACCTGAAATGGGTAAATGGGCGCGGTTGCGACCTGGTGAGTTAGTTCCGACTTGAACTATTTATGAATAATCAAAACAATCACTATTCATCTAATGAAACAGAAAACAACTCGTTAAGTGAGCAACAACTGCCAAAACCACCACAGGGATGGGACCAATTGAAGTGGTTAGGTCCTAGCTTTATCTGGATGCTGTCTGCTGCGGGTTCTGGTGAACTGTTATTTACACCGCGAATTGCTGCTCTCTATGGTTATGCCTTGCTTTGGGCATTGTTAGCAGCAGTCGTTTTAAAGTGGTTTATCAACCGAGAAGTGGGGCGGTTTACAGTCTGTACTGGAGCAACAATTTTAGAAGGTTTTAAACAATTACCAGGACCAAAAAACTGGGCAGTATGGTTAATTTTAGTGCCTCAATTTGCCGTTGCGATCTCGACAGTTGCAGGTATGGCAGGGGCAGCAGCAACAGCGTTGATTCTGATCACCAAGGGAACGGTGCAACTTTGGACAATCATTATTATTCTGGTGACAGCAGCAATCGTTTTCTTGGGGCAGTACAACGTTGTTGAGAAGGTTTCGTCTTATGTCGGCATTGCCCGCACGCTTGCGGTTGTAATCGCTGCAATCTTTGTTTTTCCTAATGTTAGAGATTTAGCATCCGGTCTAGTACCTCAAATTCCTCAGAATATACAGTATCAAGAAGTGTTACCTTGGCTAGGTTTCATGTTGGCAGGTGCAGCCGGAATGATGTGGTATTCCTACTGGGTGGATGCACGAGGCTATGGCGCAACTGCTCTGAAGCAAGAACAACCAATTGATGTGAAGCAACTCAACTCAGAGCAACAGCAGCGATTGCAGGGTTGGGTGAAATTAATGACAATCTCAAACACTTTAGCGGTGGTGGGGGCATTGTTAGCAGCGTTAGCCTTTCTGATTTTAGGGGGCGAGTTGCTGCGTCCGCAAGGATTAGTGCCTCAAGAAAATCAAGTTGCAGAAACGTTAGGTAGTTTGCTAGGCAATCTATGGGGACCGTTTGGTTTCTGGTTTATGATTGCGATCGTCTTCATCACTTTTTGTAGTACAACCCTTTCGGTTCAAGATGGTTTTGGACGTATGTTTGCCGATGGAACCCAAATTCTACTGCAAGGTTTTGGAGTAAGAGGACGCTGGACGAATGAGAAGTTTCTGCGTCGGTTTTATATTGTTGTCCTGCTAGCAATTCTGCCGATCGCCGTTTATCTGTTCTTTGGCGAGCCTGTCGGTTTATTGCAAACAGCAGGAGCAATTGAAGCAGCACACATTCCCATCGTTACAGGTTTAACGCTTTATCTCAACCACCGGATGCTGTCCGATCAGTTGCGCCCTTCTGCCTTCAGCTTCTGGGGAACTGCGATCGCAGGCTTATTTTTCGGAGTATTTGCTGTGATTTATCTACTGCAACTGGTGGGGATTCTTGGCGGGAATGGTGGTAGTTAGCCAAGTGAGAAGCTTGATATTTCTGTGCCGTCAATGTTGAAATGATGTTAGAACTTTACTTATGATGTCTCAAACTGAAAAGTTAAACACTAAAAAGCCACAAGCAACAAAGTCTGTTTGTAACCGAATTGCAATTGTCTTTGATTTTGACGATACTCTTGCTCCCGATACCTTTGATGAATTGGTGAAATCTTTAGGGTTAAATGTAGATGAATTTCGTCAGCAACGATATGAGCCTTTAAAGGATGCAGGTTGGGATCATGTTGCAGCTAGATTTTATTGCCTCGTTCAAGAATCCTTACGACGAAAAGAGACCCAAAATAAAATTACCAAAGATTATTTAATTCAATTTGGACAACAGTTACAGCCGTTTGAGGGCGTAACTGAAATGTTTGATCGCCTGCATCAACTTGTGCATGATACTAACCCAAAAGTTGAACTAGAATTTTACATAATTACAGGTGGCTTTGGTGAAGTTGTTCGCAATACCTGCATTGCCCCTTATTTCACTAAAATTTGGGGGTGCGAATTTCACTATAGCGAGACTGGCGAAATTGACTTTCTCAAACGCAGTATTAGTCATACGGAAAAAACCCGTTACTTGATCCAGATTGCTAGCGGTGAGGAGCGAGTGGATGGAGATGGGCGATCGTTTGCTTATCGGGATGTATCGGAAGATGAGTTATATGTGCCACTGTCTCAAATGATCTATGTCGGAGATGGTGCATCAGACGTACCTTGTTTTTCTGTATTAAATGATGAAGGCGGAATTGCGCTCGGAGTTTATAAAGGGGATACCATCCAAGCGTGGAGCCAGGAAGTTGAGGTCACTGAAGGTCAACGAGTAACCAATCTTGCCCCTGCGGATTATCGAGAAGATTCCGAGTTAATGCGATCGCTCACTTTAGCAGTGGAAAGTTTGTGTAAACAGATTTCTCTTCGCGAACTAAGTGTTGGGGAATAAACTTAACATATACACATCAGGACTTGATAACAACTCTAATACCATTGCCATCAATGCTTACGGGTATCGCTGGTTTCGCGTCAATAATGCTTTTGGCTCCTGTAATTAATAAATCAAAAGATTAATAACCAGGGTAGCAGTATGATAGATATGTAAAGCTATGTAAACACTGGGTTAAATGTCCCTTGAGTTTTTATCACTAGAGACCATTCAAGAAATTGCCCACAGGTTTGGTTACTTGGCAGTTTTTTTGGGAATTTTATTTGAAAATCTTGGTATTCCGTTGCCTGGTGAAACTGTAACTATCGTAGGAGGGTTTCTTGCTGGTAGTGGTGAACTGAATTATTGGATACTTCTGGTAGATGCTATTCTTGGCGCAGTTCTAGGCGGAATTTGCGGTTATTGGATTGGCAGACTTGGCGGCTGGTCAATGCTGGTTAGCATAGGTAGCTTTTTCCGAATCAAAGAAGAGCAACTGGTAGAACTAAAAGATAAATTTACTGAAAATGCCAGTAAAGCTGTATTTTTTGGTCGTTTTGTGGCTTTACTGCGAATTTTTGCGAGTCCAATGGCAGGAATAGTCGAAATGCCATTTTGGAAATTTTTGGGGTTTAATGTTGCTGGTGCTACTGTGTGGGCATCGGTGATGGTGAGTTTGGCTTTCTTTGTGGGGCGGATTGTCTCTTTAGAGCAATTAGTTACTTGGGCTGCTCAATTTGCAATTTTAGCGTTATTGATTGCGATCGCCATAATTGTAATCCCCATCTGGTTAGAATCTCGTAAAACCGCACAACCTGAACAACAGGAGTAACCTCATAAATATCTATCTGAGATATTTAAGTTACTTTTTTTAACGACTGGAAAGGGGCAAACATTAGTTTGCCCTTTTTTTATACCTTATGACTATTGAAGCAGTAACAATTTTAGATTTTTATATAAGTATATAAAGGGGTAGACCCGTTTCTATACATGATCTTGTGGGCAATCACATCACATATTGCAGAGATTTTCTGTTATTCCCTTAAACAGCGATATTGAACTTATGAATGTCGTTTCTAAAACCCCTAATTTACTTAAGCTAAGAGAGCGCCCGATTGGAATTTGGCTAATTAGCGCCTTTACAGCTTTACTCGGAATATTAATTTTTATATCTTTTGACTCTCCTATAGATTGTTTTGGATTGTCATGTATATTTTGTTCCAATTTTATGATGTTTGGTAGTCCAGTTCAAACTTGTATTTTTAATAAAGATCTTAATT
Organism: Crinalium sp.; assembly: GCA_049646245.1. GTDB lineage: Bacteria > Cyanobacteriota > Cyanobacteriia > Cyanobacteriales > PCC-9333 > Crinalium. Next base: position 10,398 of record JBARVL010000005.1, read on the forward strand.
ATGTAACTCTGAAGCACAAAGGCTGGCTAGGTACTAGAATAATTGGCTATCCACTCGATGAGATTAAAGGAATCCAAATTCAAGAACTAACATTAGTAGGAACCCAGTTCTATAGGCTTTGTTTAATATTGATTTCAGGTAAAAGATTTTATATAACACAAATTCCCAGTACTGACTGGAAATTGCAGAAAAAACTAGCTCAGTATATCCGGCAATTTATTAGTTACTCTAACGAGTTGTCTGAGACTACCTAACAAAACTGAGGCATTTTAAGAGAAACAAAATTGAATGTGCTTACCTAAAAATCTTGTAGAGACGCGATATATCGCGTCTCTACATTCTATGGGAAGAAAATATTTAATGTATGCTGACTCTCGTTGACGGCTGATAGCTGAAAGCTGATCACTTAAAGGCGATGTTTTTGTGACCAGACGCGGGTAGGTAAACCCCAAACATAGATAAAGCCTTCAGCAGCTTTGTGGTCAAACTTATCATCAGCACCATAAGTTGCTAGATCAGGAGTATACAAACTCTGTTCTGATTTGCGTCCTACAATAATTGCATTGCCTTTGAAGAGTTTGAACCGCACAACTCCAGATACTTGCTCTTGAGTTTGATCGATAAAAGCATCAAGTGCGGCTTTGAGGGGACTATACCATAAACCGTTGTAGATCAATTGGCTATAGGTTTCTTCAACACCACGCTTATAATGACTAACATCTGCGGTGAGAGCCAAACTTTCTAAGTCACGATGGGCTTGAATTAAAACCGAAAGTGCTGGTGTTTCGTAGATTTCTCGTGATTTTATCCCTACTAAGCGGTTTTCTACCATATCAATCCGACCAATACCATGATTTCCAACTATCTGGTTGAGTTGAGAAATTAATGCTACAGGTGCTAGAGATGTGCCATTTAAGGTTGTAGGGATACCACGCTCGAAGCCTATTTCTATATATTCTGGCTCATTTGGGGTATCTGCGATCGCTTTTGTGAGGGCATAAATTTCTTCTAGTGGTTCAGTCCAAGGATCTTCTAATGGTCCAGCTTCAATACTGCGACCCAACAGGTTACGATCAATACTGTAAGGAGAAGACTTTTTCACAGGTGCAGGAATACCAAAGCGTTCACCATAGGCAATGGCTTCCTCACGACTCATGCCCCATTCCCTTGCTGGTGCTAACACTTTTAGATTAGGATTAAGAGCAGCAATGGAAACATCAAAGCGAACTTGATCGTTTCCTTTACCAGTACAACCATGAGCTACCGCGTCAGCACCGTATTTTTCTGCCGCTTCTACTAACAACTTGGCAATTAGCGGACGGGCGAGGGCGGTTGAAAGGGGATAACGATTTTCATACAAAGCATTTGCTTTCAATGCAGCAAAGGCGTAATCTTTAACAAAGCTCTCTGTAGCATCAACTACTAGGGATTCACTAGCACCTGATGTTAATGCTTTTTTCTGAATTGGCTCTAGTTCATCTCCCTGTCCCAAATCCGCAGCCAGGGTAATCACTTCTTGGACACCCCACTCTTCTTTAAGGTAAGGGATACATACGGAAGTATCTACTCCACCTGAATATGCCAGCACAACCTTGTTAGCGCGACCCATTAATGTCTCAATTTTCTAATACAACCAAGTTTTTATTATCGGCTACTTAGCCGAATTGTTGTCAGAAATTTCAAAAATGCCTTTAATTTGTTATGAAATCATCATAGAGTTTTTTAGAACGCAGATGAACGCAGATAAACACAGATGAACGCAGATAATTTCTCAGATTTGAGGGATTTTCGCACGATTATTTGTATTTAAAAATTCAAAATATCATTTTTTGTTAAATTTTATACTATTTTTTAACGCAAATTATGATGATGATTTTGATAATTAGTGTCTTGCTTGTTTTGATATTGGCAACATTTATTTATCATGCAGTTGCATCTAAGATAGAACAGGATAAATACCCTCCTCCGGGGCAATTGATTGATGTAGGGGGGTACAAGTTGCATTTATATTCTATTGGTGAAGGTAGCCCTACGGTAATTTTTGATCATACCCTTGGCAGTTTAGGATGGTCAAATTATTTTGTGTTTACAGAAATAGGTAAAATTACTAGAGTTGTAGTATGCGATCGCGCTGGCTATGGTGACAGTGAAACCAGTCCTAAACCTCGTACCAGTGAAGAAATTGTTCAAGAATTACATACATTACTAACTAAAGCGGAAATTCCACAACCATACGTCTTTGTTGGTGACTCTTTTGGCGGTTACACTGCTCGGTTATATGCTCATAAATTTCCAGATCAAGTTGTGGGGATGGTTTTAACCCACGCCTTACACGAAGATACTGTATTAAATTTCCCTATTAGCATTATTATGATTAAAATAGTCTTTTTAATAGGATTTAAAGTTACTCAAATCTCTGCTAAATTCGGAGTAGTCAGGTTGGCTGGCTTGATGGGATTATTTGAATTTTTCAAAAAGGAATTGCGTCATTTTGAAGAAGCAGATTTAATGCGATTAAAAATATCTTTTTATAGTGGAAAGCATTGGGAAGCTATGTTTAGAGAAGTTAGAGATATTACAACTAGCTCTGAACAAATCAAAAATACTGGCAGTTTAAATAATATGCCTTTAGTTATTGTTTCAGTCAAACATTTTTTAAGGCGTTCATTATTAACATTCTTTCTGCCACTAAAACAAGTGGATGAAGCTTGGACAAAAATGCAGCCTGAATTATTGAAGCTTTCTTCTAACAGTAAAGAGATTGTTGCTGAAAATAGCGGTCACTTTGTCGGGATAGAT
>JBARVL010000006.1:0-1630 GCA_049646245.1 Crinalium sp.
CTCTAGTCCTAGCTTGATCTTCTGCGTTTTCAACAGTGTCAGCAGCAGCTAAACCTGTAGCTATAGTCAGTCCATCAACTTCAACCAATGCTCTAACTACATACTTACCGTGATCGATAGTAAGTAGTTCACTAATCAGGCAACCGTTTGGATAACTAATTCGGAATTGACTCAACATAAACACCGTTTGATTAAAACTAAATTTATTGGCAGTTGTTTGAAACTCCGCCCCCATTAGGAGATGCGGATTATTAGTTTAGAGAAATTCCAACTGCTTTCCTCTAAAATTAGTAGGATTTTTCTATTCAAAAAATTAGGTTGTTTTGAGAAACAGGTTTTCTCAAAGTATACCCAGAAACTACAATGGTTACAGACTGTCTATCCTTCAACCGTGAGACCTACTGTACTCAATTGGTGGTGAGATGAATCCGAGACAGGATTTTGGGGTAAAGTAATATCAGTCAAATGAACCTCCTGTAGTTGTGAAAACCAAGCAACATAACACCGGACAAGTAGTAAAGGCAAAACATCCAAATACCGTAGGGCATACGGGATTTCAAGCTTGTGGAGAGGAAGTAGGACTACTTGGTGCTTGCATCAACAGCATTTCTCTGTGAAGCAAGAATCTCCAGTTACAGCGCGCAAGCGAGAGCGGGAGAGTGTCAATTTAACTCACTGCCATCTTGACTACCGCAGCCAGAAAGTGATCGAGAGCGGTTCCTCACCAGTATAAGGCAGTGTGTAAAAGTGCGTTCAGGTTGTCGGTGTTGCTAATAACAGGCTTCGCTTCGCGCTGCACCAGTTGTTTTCTGCACCACAATCGCTACATTTCCTCAGTTACTATTCGGGATAGCTGGAAGCGCAACAAGCAATATAGCTCTGGAATAGTTAGTTGTGTGAGGTGCAATTGGGTCGCTGAAACACTTGTGCATGAAGGCACTGATTTCATGCTGGGTGCTAACACTAAGAGGCATCACCTTGGGTTCGGTGTTACTTCAGGCAACTATGGCGAGGCAGATGCAGGACAGTTGTTAGTTGATATCGAAAATCTATGCTCCATGCTCGGCGGCAAGCTTTTATTGACGCTCTCTAGAATCTCGTCACGGAGAGCGGAAATACTCTAGAGACCGAGTGTGGCGTATTACCAAAAGTAAAAAGATCTGGTTACAGCAAAGTAATCGTTTTAGGGGCGGAGGCTAAGGAAGCTGCATGGAATTTTCAATCGCTACATTACTTTCTAATTTTACTGGTGACAAGTTAGTGGCACCCAAAGTATTAGAAAAAAAACTTGGTTGCGAGGATGAGGAAAGCCTGGAAAAACTGGAGATTATCTTAGATACTCTGGAAAAAGTGGGGATTTTGATAAAAGAACGCGGTAAGTATCGGCGTGTTTATGAAGATGATGTAGTTGAGGCGAAGTTGCGCTGTTCGAGTAAGGGGTTTTGTTTTGCGATTCAAGATGCAGAGCAAGCTGAGGATATTTATATTCGAGAAAGCCATTTGAGTAATGCTTGGAATGGCGATCGCGTTCTTGTTAAAGTTACTAAAGAAGGCAGTCGTCGTCGTAGTCCTGAAGGGGAAGTTAGGCTGATTTTAGAACGAGCTAATCCTTCGGTTTTAGCACGAGTTA
>JBARVL010000007.1:0-10970 GCA_049646245.1 Crinalium sp.
TTTAATTATTTTAAGAAAAACGGATGGGTTAATCGTTAAGTCCAACAGTTAACTCATCCGTTTCTTAAAAAACGATTAAATTTTGTATCAATAGATAACTCATCCGTTGCCCACCTTTTTCTTTACGACAAACTGAACGTTGTAAATGTGCGAGTTTTCTTTTAGCTTTGCGATATGCTTTGAGGTTAGGAAAAACTGAACCGTCAGAACAAGTGGCTAAAGCATTTATCCCAATATCAACGCCTATCTTATCTCGACGTTTTGGTGTTACTTTTTGCTCTTGTACAGACGCGAAATTTCGCGTCTCTACTTTAAAGCTAACATACCAATCACCAGCCCTTTTAGTCACAGCAACGTTTTTGGGTTGTACTGTAGGTAAGATTTCATAGCATTTTACCCATCCCAAAATGGGTAGTTTAATTCTATTGCCACTAATCTTAATGCTACCTTCTAGATAAAAACTATCTTTAACGTTCTTTCTCTTAAACTTGGGTTTACCTCGTCCTGGTACTTTAAACCAGTGTTGTAAAGCTTTGTATAAGTTCCTTAATGCTTCTTGAGGTGGACATTTTGAAACCTCATAATACCAACTATGAATAGATTTAACTTCGGCTACTAAGCGTTTGTGTAGATCAATTGCTGTTGGTAGTTTTTGGTGATTCTCTAATACTTTAAGACAAATATCCAAACCCCAATTCCAAGCATGACGAGCTACCCCTGCGTGTTTGGCAGCTAATGTCCGTTGCTTGTTGTTTAGGTCGAGTTTGGTATTAAAGCTTTTGAGCATAAATTCATATTTAAGCTATATTTTATAATATACCCTTTCAGGGATTGAAACTAAAAAAGCAAACGAATCTAAGCTCAAAATCAGCCTTGATTGAAATCAAGCAAAAAAATATTAACTTTTGTAACATCTAGACAAAAAAGTAGTTTTTTATCGGGAGTATCGAGATGTAGAGGTGTATCTTTCTACACCACGAAGGTTAAAGCCACAATAAAAAACTCACATTAGTGCGCTAAGTTTGCATATTTTCTCAAAATCACATCTATTTTTAAGTAAGTCTAAAAGGAGAAGCAGAAATAACCATGAACAAGCAAATTATCAGAATTGCGATCGCATTACCAATAGTTATCGCCAGTGCAGCTTCTAGCTGGGCTAACGACGCAGTAAAACCACTCATACTCAATCGAGTCAATATTGGTAACACACAATTAATTGAAAATCAGCAAGAATTATTTCCTGCTACGGAAACGCTGCAACGACCTAAACCGAAAGGTCCTAAAGGTGACGACCCCGGAGCGCAATCAACTTCTAGTCCGCAAATATTACTACAATTAGAAACACGGATACGCCCCAGACCAAAAGGTCCTGGCGGTCACGATCCAGGTTTGCAAATTGCTCCTCAGCAGCAACTTCAGTATTAGATTTCAAAGGAGGAGTGAGGAGAAGTTGGTTTGCTTTGCTTGGTGAGTAAAACGCAATATTATATCATGTCCCATCAATTAACCGCAATAGGCGTAGGGGCGGGTTGATAGATCAAATCTGCTACCCACAAGTATTTTCCTTAAACCCGCCCTTCAAGTCAATCGGTTTTGATTACGGGTAATCCCAGGTAGATGATATTATCTAGTCAAAACAAAGTTTGCGATCGCCTTGGCTAACTTGAGAGTTAGTGCTAAGATAATCATGCAACCAATTACAAGCTCGTTGCATTAAATATTTTTGATCGGAAATTTGTAATTCTTGGCGGTCAAAACTCCAGATTTTGGCAGTACCATCTAAACTACCTGAAATAATAGTTTTGCCATCTAAACTAAAATTGACGTTCATAACTGCCGCGTTATGTGCTGGTAGAGTTTTTAGCAAAGTTCCATCAATTTGCCAGATTTTTACTGTTTTGTCTTCACTAGCGGAAGCAAATATCTGACTATTGGGTGCAAAGCTAGTATGATAAACTTCTGCTTGATGTCCTTTAAATTTATGCAGTAAATGATTATCGCTACTTCTCCAGAGTTTGATAGTTTTATCTGCACTGGTTGAAGCGATAACTTTACCGTCAGGACTGAAGTTTACACTATAAATCCAATCATTGTGTGCTGGGATACTTTTGATTAAGTTTCCGGTGCGACTATTCCACAGTTTGATAGTTTTATCGGCGCTAACAGTAGCTATTTGACCATCGGGACTAAAACTAACTCCGTATACTTCATCTTTATGTCCTTTCAGGGTATGAATCAATTTGCCATTACTACTATCCCAAATTTTAACAGTGCGATCGCGACTGGCGGTAGCAATCATCTTACCGTCATCACTGAATTTTACATGATTAATTTCATCGTTATGTCCTTTCAGGGTATAAACTAAACTGCCGTTAGTAATATTCCAAACTTTAACTGTTTTATCAGCACTAGCAGATGCTAATAGATTTCCTTGAGAATTAAAACTAATACTATAAATAGCTTTATTATGTCCAGGTAAGCTTTTTAGCAACTTGCCATCATTACGCCAGAGTAATATTTTCCCCTCTGCTGTAGCTGTAGCAACTATATTACCTTGAGGGCTAAAACTCACACTATAAATTTCACTACCACTTGTCAGGGTTTCTAATAAGGAACTTTCTCGACGCTGCCAAATTTTAATCGTATTATCCAAACTAGCAGAAGCTATATTTTGACTGTCAGGGCTAAAACTTACGTTATATACTCCTTTTTTATGCCCTTTAAATACTTCTAGTTCTACACCGTTGAGATTCCATAGTTTAACAGTATTATCTCTACTAGCAGAAGCAATAATTTTACCATTCGGGCTAAAAGTCACTCCCCAGACTGAATCATTATGCGCTAAAATAGTTCTTAATAATTTACCGTCCTTACTATTCCAAAGTTTAATAGTTTTATCAGCACCAGCAGAAGCAATCAATTTACCATCAGGGCTAAATGCTACACTATTTACCCAGTTAGTATGACCTGATAAAGTTTTTTGTAACTTACCGTCGCTAACTTTCCACAGTTTAATAGTTTTATCCTCACTCGCAGAGGCTATATTATTACCATCAGGGCTAAAACCAATACTAATTACGCCAGCGTTATGTCCTGATATTCTGAGTAACTTACCGTCACTAACGTTCCATAATTTAATAGTTTCGTCAGCACTAGCAGAAGCTATAATTTTACCATCAGGGCTAAAAGTTACGCTATTAACTGCTTGGTTATGTCCGGTGATAGTTTTAAGTAAACGACCGTCGCTAACGTTCCATAATTTAATAGTTTTATCAACACCAGCAGAAGCTAAAATTTTGCTATCAGGAGAAAAGCTAACACTATAGACAGCTTCAGTATGTCCGCGTAAAGTTTTGAGTAATAAACCGCGATTAGTCCAAATTTTAACTGTTTTATCAATACTTGCAGAAGCGATAAGTTGATTATCTGGACTATAAGCCACGCTAACTATACCATCAGTATGACCGTTTAAGCGATCGCGTTCTTGAATTGTACTAACAACTTGTTGCAGCGTACTAACAGTTTCAGACTTTACCTTCCCTGGTATGGCAATAGTATTATTTAACCGTTTATTAGCTGTTACACTAGCAATTAATGCTTCTAACTGATTATTTAATAATAAATTCGCTTGCGAGGAAGAATTTAAGGCATCAATTTCGCGTAACTGTGCTGCTTGTGATTGTAAATAAGCTAAACTACCGAAACCAGAAGCAGCTATAGCTAAAACGCTAATTGCAACTACAGCTTTTTGTGCTTGTCTGAGTCGCTTTTTTTGTTCAAATTGTTTTTGTTGTCGTTGTGCTAAACAAGCTGCAATAAATGCTTGCACATCTGCTGATAATTCATCGGTGTACTTAATATAGATATCTTCTGCTTCTGCGAGGCGTACACCTTGTAATAAAAAATCAGACTGCTTGTGATTGTGTTTCCATTGTAAAGCAGCTTGGGAGATTTGACGTTGCGATCGCAATCTCGCTCTATTTTCCTCCAACCACCAACGCAACGTAGACCAATGGCGAATCAAAATCTCATGCGCCACCTCCACAGTTACCTGTTGTTTCATCACTTCTAGCGATAATTCCACTGACTCATTTCCCCCCTTATTAAGCTCTGTTAGGGGGGATCTATCCGACCCATTTCCCCCCTTATTAAGCTCTGTCAGGGGGGATCTAATTAAGCTTAAATCCCCCTGCTTACCTTCCTCTTGCTCCCCTCCCTGTGGACGGGGAGGGGTTGGGGGTGGGGTTCCTTGCTCCCCTCCTCGCGGGCGGGGAGGGGTTCTACCCTCATCCTCCAAACTAACCACAACCAACTTAGCTGCAATTAAAGCTTGCAAAGTTCTCTCCACCAAACCCGCTTCATACTTCTTCACCACCAAATCCGACTTAAACACCCGTCGCCGAGTATCTTCCGTCCCTTCTCCTAACTGCGTCAGCGATAAAAAAATCCACCTTGCACACTCTTTTGCTTGAGCATCTAAACTTTCATAAACCGCTTGCGCCTTTTGTTCCAACGCGCCTTTAATTCCGCCAACCTCCTCTTGATAAACTTGTAAACTTAACTCACCTTGAGAACGATATTCCCACAACTGTTCTAAAACAAACTCCAACAACGGTAAATCACCTGCGGAATGATTCAACTCCTGTAATAAAACCTCAACCAAATCATTAGCAACCTTCAAACCAACTTGTTCCGCCGGATTAACAATTACACGGCGATAATCGTCAGCAGTCAGCTTTGGTGGAACCAACACATTCGACTGTTGTAAAAGCATTGCTAACTTAGGAACTTCCAAACAAGCAGCAATAAAATCTGTGCGTAAAGTAATTATTAATTTAAACTTATCTGCTGCATACTCCACCGCACCTAAAATTAGGTCTAAAAATCTTTGCCTATCTTCACTTGGCGCAAGAGTAAATAATTCTTCAAACTGGTCTATTACTAATACAACCATAGATTCTGGTCTGCTGCGTATCCAATATACAAATCCTTCTACTCCCTGATACAACATCCCCTCTATTTGTAACGCTTGGAGAGTAGAACCCCCCTCTATCCCCCCAAGTTCATACTCCCTCCTCGCAGGCGGGGAGGGTTGGGGAGGGGTTTTATATCTACCATCTACCAATCTTTTTGATAAAGCTTCTAAAGGACGTATCCCTGGTGTAACTTTACGAATGAACCACTTATCACTTCCAGGGAATTGTTTCCCTTGTCGTAATTGAGCAATTACTCCAGCTTGGACAACAGAAGATTTCCCACTACCAGAAGCACCCACAACTGCTAAAAATGATTTATGAGTAACTTGGCTAATTAATTGTTGAGTTAAATTTTCTCTACCATAAAAATATTGAGCATCTTCTTCACTAAAAGCTCTTAATCCTTTATATGGACAAATTCCTAAATCAAGTCCTTGTTCACTATTGGGAAAGGCAGTTTTTCCAGGTAAAACTTCAATTACGCCTTGTGCGCCAGATAACCAAATGTGGAGAGTCAAAGCATCTGCGAGGGAAACTTGTAATTGTGTAATCCAACACGCAACAGATAAACCAGATAATTGTGGTGCTGCAACTAAAGTATCGTATAATGATTGAGCAAATTTTTCAGAATTATTATCTGAGGGAGAAGCTGCAATAATACATTGTCCCCTTTCTGCCTCAAGTTGCAAATCTTCTACCCAGTCTTTTAATGATGATGTTTGTTCTATATCTAGACAATCTAAAATAATAATTTGTTGGATAACTTGGGAACGTCGCAACTGTTGTCTTAACCAAGAGCGACTAATTATAATATCTTCTCCTAGCAACAATACAGCTTCCTCTGCTTCCGTTTCTGCAAGTTGTCCCCGCAAATATAACAATGCTGTTGTCGGTTCTTCAGTATTATATAAATGTTTGAGCTTGGGTGATTCGCCTGAATCTTTACTTTCTACACGCAAGCATTTTTGAATAGCTTCACGTACATCTTGTACAGTTGTTTTTCCAGGTCGAGGTAAATACTCTAGTGCAAAACCACCAATCCCACGTAATATTTTACTAAATTCAAGTGTAATTTTACTGCTTGTTAATCCTTCTACTACTAAAGCTGTTCTTTGCAGGCGTGATTTGCCTTTAGTTGGTTTTGAACCTAAAATTAATTCCCCAATACCTTCAACTATGCGTTTAGGTGATTGCAGAGGATATTCGGGATTTAACTGAGTTTCGCCTTTATGTCTTTTTTGTTGATTAATTAAACGTAACTGTTGATTTGTTTTATCAATATATTGCAAAGTTTGATGATAAACATAGCGATATAAGCTATCAACGTCAATTCTACCTTGCGAGTCGGCAGCTTCACCTCGTAATCCCCGCATTAAAAAATAAGTAAATACCCCATGACCTAATTCGGGAAACTCCCATGATTGTTGTCCTTGGTCACAAGAAAGTAAAGCATAAAATCCTTGACTTTTACTAGCGCGTTGCTGTAATATTTCTACTAATTGGGGCGTAAGATTAAGTGGCGATTCAGCTTTTGTTGCTTGGATTCCTCTTAATGTCATGCCACCACTATGACAAGCATCTAACCAAACTAACTGCTGATGTGCTGCACAATTGCCTAATAGTTGTAATAATTCTTGTAGTGCTAAACCTGTATTAACTAAATTATCTTTTTGCGTATCTGCTAAACAAAGATATGCTTGCTGAGTATTTGGCTCTAGCATTCCATGTCCAGAGAAATAAAATAAGATTGTATCTTGTGATTTAGCAGTTGTAGATATTTGTTGAATACTGGCGCGAATAGTTTTTAGATAAGGAAGTTCGCCAGCAAAATCGTGATAAATTTTGATGTCTTTTTGGGTAAATCCCTGCGTTGCTTCTAATAAAGCTTCGGATAATCCTTGACAGTCTACAGAAGAATAACGTAAAGAAGGTAAACTGTCATCCTGATATTTATTTACTCCCACCATTAACAGCCAAAGTTTAGGTTGCCCTGTTTCTAAGGCTTGAGTTGAGCGACTGGTAGCAATACTAACGGGAGACATTTCTTAAAGGGAGGGGAGAAGAGGGAGGAGGGAAGAGTAAAAATATCAGTTTTGGCACAAGTCGATAACTCCATCCTAATCATCTGTGTTTATCTGTGTGCATCTGTGGTTAAAACTTACAGGACTTACGCAGATACACTAAATACAGGGGCAACCACAGGGGGATTGCCCCTACAGATGGTGTTTATTTTCATAATTTGCGTAAGTCCTGACTTATAAAATTTGATTTTTGTCAAGATAGTAGTGATAAAAGAACGCAGATTAAAACAGGTAAACACAGATAAATATATTCTATTGGTAAGCTACGCTTAAATTCTCTTCTGTCGCTCCCTGCGTCTCTTTGGTTTGTTCAATTCTTGACAACGCATAGGTGAGAAGTAAACGATCCTTAATATTATATTTAGCACTAGGACAAGGTGCGATCGCTTCTAACCAACTCTTCGGACAACCACCACCGCAAACCGGAAGCATCGGACAATTAGAACAGGGAAACTCGCCTTGACGTACTTGTTGATTAAAATTACCTAAGCGATCGCGCTTTCCTGGCATCTCTTTTCCAGTAAGATGATCTATAGCATACTCATTAGGTGTGCCATAAGTCGGTACATAAGACACCTCACTACAATTAAAGACATTTCCATAAGCATCAACCAACTCAGAATTAGGCATCAACGCCAGACAAACTATCGGTTTTCGATCAGGAATCAATATCGGACGAAAACCTAATTCCACCATTTCCCCAAACCAAGCAATTTCCCATTCGCCAAACTCTTCTTTAGAAAGGGAACGAGTATGAGCATCATTACCCCAAGAATGAATCGGCGCAACATAAAAACCAATTTTATCTTGTATTCCCTCTGCTGCTAACTGTTCCAGCAATAAAGAAACAGATTCATAATTTTGATGATCGACATTACAACGAATATTTAATTTTACCTGCAAATCTTCACGACGTGCTAAATTAGTAACATTGGCGAAAATTTTATCAAAAGTTGGTAGACCACTTTTTTGCATTCTTCTGGCATTATGATATTCTGCCACGCCATCTAAAGTTACCTCAATAAAATTAACCTTAAAATCATTAACTAACTCAGTAGCAACGTGATGTGTAAGTGCTAACCCATTTGTTACAATTTTAGCACTATAACTACAACCAAAACTTGCAGCTAAAGCTTGAAGTTGAGGAGACAAACTTCTAATTACTGGTAGTCCTACTAAAGGTTCCGCACCAAACCAACCAATAGAAAGACTACTAAACTTACCCGTTTCTAACTTACTGCGAGTACGTTCTATAAAACGTTGTTGATCAGCCTCACTCATCATCTTGCTCTTATGTTCTTGACCGCAATAATGACAACCAAGCTGACAATAAGCTGTAGGTTGAATTACCAAATATAAATCATCATTATTCTTAGCTACTGTATCATTTTGAGCTAGAATAGTTTTTAACTCATCTTCATCAGCAGGAACGATAAGCTCGATATTAGCCAAATCAATTAAAAAATCTTCAGGTAATTGCTCAAATTGCCCAGATTCTAGAAGATTCCAGCTAAATTCATCAATAATGCGTACACTAGCAGTGCGGGTTGCCAAAATAACTCGTTTTATACGTCCTTCTAGTTCATCAAAAAACGGTTCTGTAGCAACGTGGTAAAAAGAAAGTTTGATACTCATAATTTTAAGGGAGGAGGGCAACGGATTTTGTAACGGATGTAACGGATAATTTGTGGTGTTGGGGAGGAGAGAAAAAAATAGACCTCATGCAAAAAAACGTTATTACCTTTGCGCTGTTTGCGCTCTTCTTTTGCGTTCTACCCTTCGGGAAGCCTAGCGCTAACGCGCAGCTATAGCCCTACGGGCATGAACGCGCTAACGGCTAATGCGTTAAAAAAAAGATTTATGCAAGAGGTCTAACAATCATGTGCCTTATCGACTAATTCCCCGAATTGACCGAATTAACTTAGTATTGCGTTCAATTGCCGGATTAGTTAATACTTCACTTCCCCGTCCAGGTTTAGCAGCACAAATTCCATTTTGACTACCACCACCGTCACAAGCAACTTCTGTTCCTCGGAATTTAGATACATCTTGAATTCGTTCTACAGAAGGAGATAATTTTGAATCTGGTTGGTTGAGTTTGATAGTGTTAGTATTCAGATTAGCTCGATTTAAAATGTTATCAGTAGCCCTAACAGGAACTTGAGCATAAGCACTTGGTGTTAAGGCTGCAAGACTGGTTAAAGTAATAATACCGAGCATAACTTTGATTTGGTTGGAATTGCGAATAGACATATTATTAAGCCTCGTTTTGTGAGTTATGTGTGAGGTTTTTACCCCTTCACTAACTCAATAGGTTGGCTTTACTTTTTTTATGCAGGGCTTCTAAAAAATCTGGGGAAGTTTTTTAAAAGTTGACACCATCAAGGGTTTGTCTATATCAACGCGCATCCGCCTATGCAGGCTTTGTTTGTATTCTCCTAAGTTTCTTTACGCACATATCACAGGGTGCGATCGCATACTCGTTGACCGCCACAGCAAGCTCAGGAAATGCAAGCAGTCTACTGATAGCTGATAATTGATAATTGTTAATTGTTAATTGATATATGCACCCTCGTCAGAGCATCATTGAATTGTTTTCCAAGTTTGTCCAATTTGAAGGCGATCGCTTTCATGCTTGGCTAACCGATGCTAAACTGCGTCGTAGTATGGAAACTTGCTTAAATCAAGCATCACCGACACCAACAGAAAACTTTTGGGCGCTTTATTGGTACAATCTCTGGCATTCTCAGACTTCACACTTAGCTAAAGCACATCTGACAGCTTACTTACAAGAACCCTGCTACTGGACATCTCAAAAAATCGCGAGTGCTTTTGCTAGTACCCAGTACACCTTATCAGATTGTTTTCAAATTGCGATCGCCAACGTCGATACTGTCCTCAAAGGTTTTAACCCATCACAAGGGTTTCCTCTAAAAAACTATGCTGCTGCTATTTTTAGCAGTACCCTCCACAATATTCTCCGTCAGCGCCAAGAAATAGATATCTGCACTGACTATGCTTTATTACGCAAACTCAGCCAAAAAAGGTTAGTAGAATCTTTACAACAAGTAGGACTATCTCCAGAAAAGATAGCTAGTTATGTTTTAGCTTGGAATAGTTTTAAAACTGTATACGTCCCAACACAAGCAACAGCGACGCGCAAACTACCTGCACCGGATCAAGAAACGTGGAATGCGATCGCAAATCTTTACAACCAGCAACGCCTTCAACAACCAGGTATAAAAGAATCTCACCCTGAAACCATAGAAAAATGGTTACTTGCTGGCGCTAAAGCTGCTCGTGCTTACTTGTATCCTACTTCAATATCCTTAAATACTCCCAAATCAGGAGAAAATGCTGAGGAATTTCTTGATTCACTCCCCGAAACTGCCACACCATCGTTACTTACAGAGATAATCGCACAGGAAGAAGCACAAAGTCGATCCGAGCAACTTGCTCAAATTAATACCGTTTTAACCGCAGCGTTATCAGATCTAGATCCAGAAGCAAAAACAATTCTGCAACTATACTATGCTCAAGAATTAACACAGCAGCAGATAGCCAAGCAATTAGAGATAAAACAATATACCGTTTCTCGTCGGTTTACTAAAACTAAGGAATCATTGTTATTGGCGCTTGGGCGCTGGAGTAAGGAGGAATTGCATATTTCTATTAATTCCGACGTATTAAAAGATATCAGCACAACTATAGAAGTATGGTTGAAGTTGCATTATGTGGGGCGGGAGATAAGTTAATCGCTTTGTAACATTATTTTATTTTTTAACGCAAAGGATCGCAAAGGTAGGCGCAAAGGATCGCAAAGGAAGAAGTATTATGATTTTAGATACAGTTGTTTTTGATTCTACTAATGTTCGGCTGGAGTTTTCGGAGTTAGAGCAAGAGCGAGTATGGC
>JBARVL010000008.1:0-10890 GCA_049646245.1 Crinalium sp.
GAAGATGGCTAAAATTAGTCAACTATTCAAAAACAAGAGAGAGTTAGTTGCCTATATATTTGGCAGTCTGCTGTTGGCATCACCTGCGATCGCTCAAGTTAACACTAACCCAACCAATGTCCAAGCAATTCCCTCAACTAGCCAGGTAATTTTACCTGCGCTTCCTTGTCCCGTTTATTCACCGCCACCAGACGCTACACCCGTTTCAAGTAGTATTCCAACTCCGCCAAATGCGATCGCGATCCCCGTTCCACGTATTAATACCACTCCACAACCAATTAAGCCACCTTCATCACTTCCCCCTTGCCCAATTCCTCAACTACCTGTGGGAACAGAAAGGATCTTGCCATCTCTCCCAATTACAGCTGCTAACCCATCACTATATTTTGCTCCAAGTTGGCAAAATGCTACCGCGAATATCCCCCAAACGCCTCCAAAGATAGATACATCTTGGCAAAATACTCCCACCCAGATCCCCCAAGTTGATCAAAATATAGATACATCCTGGCAAAATAATCCCAGCGAGATCCCAGCAGCCCCTCCAAGTATTGGTACACCCTGGGAAAGTACTCGCAGCACCATTTCGCCAGCACCTCAACCTAATACTAATAATCGCCTATCTGCACCATTTCCCCAGCAAGATGTAGTACCAGAAGGTGTAGAACTTCCCTGGACAGCAACTCGTAATCTACCCGCCTCAACTTCTAGGGGTGAGGCTTCAAATCCTTCCCCAGAGCAATTAGAAACCCCAGTTGCCAGAGTTCTACCACTTAATGGCGTAGTTAAGGTCAATATAGTAAATACAACTAATGCGGCGATCGCTTATCAAGTAGTTGGCGATACTAATGACCGCATATTACCAGGTCGTGGGAATGTGACTTTAGCTAACCTGCGAACCCCCGTAAATATCTTATTTGAACGCCAAGATGGGGGATTAATTCTGGTTAGTCCCCAAGCTAACTCAGAACCTGGAATCTTGACTGTGACATTAAAAGAGACATCGAATCTCGACTTGGATCGCAAAGCCATGACGATTAATCCAACTGGAGGCGTGTTTCTTAATTAGGGAGGAGGGAGATTTTCAAGGTAGGGGCAATCCCCCCGTGGTTGCCCCGTTACTGGTGCGGGGTAGGCACGGGGGCGCTACCCCTACAAAATCATAATTCCCTTGAGAATTTCAAAGCCCCTCCCCTACCAGGGGAGGGGTTTGGGGAGAGGTAAGAATTGAATTCCCGCTTCAGTATCCTCTGTAATTAGTTCATTGAGAACAGGGAAATATTGCAGGGATTGTTAAAATAATTTGGATTTACTAATCTCTCAGCCTAAAGTTACAAGCTATCAGCTTTCAATTATGCTTCAAGCATTGTGAGTAAATTGAAACTGAATGCTAAAAGCTGGATGCTGAAAGCTTTCATACACTAATCTTCCAACGAGTGACGAACCCCTATGCCTCGCCGTAACGACCTCCGCAAAATCCTGCTACTGGGTTCTGGACCAATTGTAATTGGACAAGGCTGCGAATTTGACTATTCCGGTACTCAAGCTTGTAAAGCCCTTCGAGAAGAAGGATATGAGGTAGTCCTGGTCAATTCTAACCCAGCGACAATTATGACCGATCCGGAAACCGCCGATCGCACATATATAGAACCCCTAACACCAGAATTGGTAGAAAAAGTAATTGCCAAAGAGCGACCAGATGCGCTATTACCGACAATGGGCGGTCAAACTGCCTTAAATCTTGCTGTCTCTTTAGCAAAAAATGGTGTGCTGGAGAAGTACGGCGTTGAGTTAATTGGGGCAAAATTACCAGCAATTGAGAAAGCCGAAGATCGCCTATTATTTAAAGAAGCAATGGAACGGATTGGGGTGGACGTATGCCCATCTGGAATTGCTCATAATTTAGATGAAGCAAAAGCGATCGCTCATCAAATCGGTAGTTATCCGTTGATTATTCGCCCTGCTTTTACTTTAGGTGGTGCGGGTGGCGGTATTGCTTACAACCAAGAAGAATATGAAGAAATGGCGCAAGGTGGTATTGATGCCTCGCCAGTCGATCAAATTTTGGTTGAACAATCTTTATTGGGTTGGAAAGAATACGAACTAGAAGTAATGCGAGATTTAGCAGATAACGTGGTAATTATCTGCTCAATTGAAAATATCGATCCGATGGGTATTCATACGGGTGATTCTATTACCGTCGCCCCAGCCCAAACTCTGACAGATAAGGAATATCAACGCCTACGGGATGCGTCGATTAAGATTATCCGCGAAATTGGTGTAGAAACAGGTGGTTCTAATATTCAGTTTGCAGTGAATCCCACCAACGGCGATTTTATTGTGATTGAAATGAACCCGCGCGTTAGCCGTAGTTCAGCTTTAGCATCTAAAGCAACTGGTTTCCCAATTGCCAAGTTTGCTGCTAAGTTAGCGGTGGGTTATACGTTAGATGAAATTCCTAACGATATTACTAAGAAAACCCCTGCTTCCTTTGAACCAACTATTGACTATGTAGTAACTAAAATTCCCAGATTTGCCTTTGAAAAGTTCCCTGGTTCTAAACCAACATTGACAACACAGATGAAGTCGGTGGGAGAAGCGATGGCAATTGGACGGACGTTCCTAGAGTCGTTCCAGAAGGCGCTGCGATCGCTTGAAACAGGACGCGCTGGCTGGGGATGCGATGGGGCGGAAAAACTGCCTTCGTTGCCTCAAGTACAGGCAGGTTTACGCACTCCTAATCCAGAACGGATCTTTACAGTACGTCATGCGTTGAAGTTAGGCATGACAGTAGAGGAAATCTACGAGTTAACTAATATTGACCCCTGGTTTCTCGAAAAAATGGAGGAACTTTTAGTAACTGAGAATTTACTCAAGCGTACCCGACTAACTGAATTAACGAAAGAACAGTTATGGGATATCAAACGACAAGGTTTTAGCGATCGCCAAATTGCCTATGCGACTAAAACAACAGAAAATCAGGTACGGCAATATCGCAAACAATTAGGAGTAGTTCCAGCTTACAAACTTGTAGATACTTGCGCTGCTGAGTTTGAAGCGCAGACTCCTTATTATTATTCCACCTATGAGGAGGAATCAGAAATTATTCCCTCTGATCGTCGCAAGGTGATGATTTTAGGTGGTGGACCCAACCGGATTGGGCAAGGGATAGAATTTGATTACTGTTGCTGTCATGCGTCTTATGCACTGCGGAAAGACGGGTTTGAGACAATTATGGTTAACTCAAATCCTGAGACAGTATCAACAGATTATGATACGAGCGATCGCCTCTACTTTGAGCCTTTAACTAGAGAAGATGTTCTCAATATCATTGAAGCAGAACAACCAGAAGGGGTAATTGTGCAATTTGGTGGTCAAACCCCACTCAAACTTGCTTTACCACTGCAAGAATACTTGAACACCTTAAATGCTGATAACGTAGACTCACCCGTGACTAAAATCTGGGGTACTTCACCAGAGTCCATTGATATTGCCGAAAACCGCGAAAGGTTTGAAAAGATTTTGCGGGAGTTAGATATAAAGCAGCCAGCTAATGGTATGGCTCGCAGTTATGATGATGCTCTAGAAGTAGCGCGTCGCATTGGTTATCCCGTCGTTGTGCGTCCTTCTTATGTATTAGGCGGACGGGCGATGGAAATAGTTTATTCTGATAATGAACTTGAACGCTACATGATGTATGCAGTGCAAGTTGAACCAGATCATCCCATTTTAATTGATAAATTCTTAGAGAATGCAATTGAGGTGGATGTGGATGCGATCGCAGATCACACTGGCAAAGTAGTAATTGGCGGTATTATGGAGCATATTGAGCAAGCTGGGATTCACTCTGGCGACTCTGCTTGTTCTTTGCCTTGCGTTTCCCTATCGGGTGATATCCTAGACACTATTCGCACTTGGACGGTGCAGTTAGCCAAAGCACTCAAAGTCATCGGGCTAATGAATATTCAGTTTGCAGTTCAAGGCGAGCAAGTCTATATCATAGAAGCTAATCCCCGCGCATCTCGAACTGTACCTTTTGTTGCCAAAGCCACAGGTATACCCCTAGCTGGACTAGCATCCCGAATTATGTCTGGTAAGACATTAAAAGAGCTTGGCATTACTGAGGAATTTATTCCCAAACATATAGCAGTTAAAGAGGTTGTACTGCCCTTTGAAAAATTCCCTGGTACTGACACTATTTTAGGACCAGAAATGCGATCGACTGGCGAGGTGATGGGTATTGATGTTGACTTTGGACGAGCATTTGCCAAAGCAGCATTAGCCGCAGGTCAACGTTTACCCTTATCTGGAACTGTATTTGTCTCCACAAATGACCGCGATAAAGCGTCAGTTGTACCTGTAGTTAAAGATTTGATTGAGTTAGGCTTCCATATTGTCTCCACCGAAGGCACACGCCGTGTGTTAAAAGAGCATGGGATAGATGTGGAATTAGTGTTAAAACTGCATGAAGGTCGTCCTCATGTGCTGGATTTGATTAAAAACGAGCAAATTCAGCTAATTATTAACACCCCTTCTGGTGAAGAAGCACAGGCAGATGGTCGTTTAATTCGTCGTAGTGCTTTGACATACAAAATTCCGCTCATTACTACAATTGCTAGTGCCAAAGCTACAGCAGCAGCAATTCGCGGTTTGCAATTACAGCCAATGGAGGTAAAAGCGTTGCAAGATTATATTGTTGCAGTAAATCAACCTCAACCTGTTGGTTAAAACCCCACCCTGTGCGTTTTAAAACTTTCTTGGCTCCGTTTCTGTCGGTGAGATCCCCCTAAATCCCCCTTAAAAAGGGGGACTTTGATGGGATTCTCCCCCCTAAGCTAGGTACTCGTTCCCTGGTTCAACCAGGGAACGAGTAATGAAGGCTCTGCCTTCTCATAGTTGAAAATAAAGCAAAATGTGAATAAAAATTGATGCTTGTATGGTCAATTTATTTGGTTGAGCAAACGATATTAGCTAATCTAAAATTGACAGGGCTATGCTGGGGAGTAACTTTGTCTAAGTATCCGTCTCCACCATATCTGTTAGAGTAAGTCATCTTGTTATTTTTGTCGTATTCAACATACATTCGCAGACGACGTTGTTTATTTTTGCAATCAATAGAGTAAAGCGACTTTCTCGATTTAGTATCACGATCATTATCAGCAAAAACTATCTTCATCCAGTAGCGTCTAAACTGCCCACGACCTGCAATTGCTTTATCTAGATAGTAAGCATTATCATCATTATCTGTAGTAACTCGTATCCATTGATGAGTTTGAGCAAATACGTCTAGCTGCCAGCTAAGTGCAACTGTTACCCCTATAAGTGGTACTAAGGCAAATTTCTTTAGTGCGAAAAAATTCATTATTTCAATTTGAAGTTCTAGGTTGTACTTTTTGAGGCTGTGTCCTTAGACATCAGAAGTAATTCCTTTAGCTAAAATCATAACACTTATTTATTTAAGATTGAGAGTTAAGTAAACTTTCAACAACTTGTTGCATTTTATCAACGTGGGAACCTTTCCAGTAAATTTGGTTGCACTCAATACAGCGATGAAATTTATCTATTTGCTGAATTTGAGGAGGTATTTGGTCAATAATACTTTCTTTAGCAACAGATTCTAATAAACCATTACAACGGATACATCTATCAAATGGTTTAGCAGTTTTAAATAATTCAAAGCGTTTCATCACTTCTAATATTTGTTGTTGGGGATTAGTTGATCTTACATAGTATCCATAACTAACAATACTACGCATTAATAATCCGCGATCGCGCGTCAACAAAATCCGATTCTCTGTACTAGAAACATAAGCTAATTCCTCATCTCCATAATCATTGCGATATAAAGTATCAAAACCTAACATCCGCAAAGATGTTGCTAGTTTACCTAAATGGATATCAATAACAAATTTTGGAACAGGTAGCGGTGGCGGTGCGACAGATATTAGCGGTTGAGGGTGGGTTTGGCTGATAGTCTCAGCTTGAGAAATGGGATATACACTGATGCGATCGCCATCTTGTACTAAATAAGAAAAATCAACTGTATTATCGTTAACAAAAATAAAGCTAACTTCAGGATGAGGCACACCAAAAGATTCAATCATATCTTTGATAGAAGGATGTTCTTCAAAAATATGCGTGAAGCTTATATTTTTTCTTTTGGGCGCTAAAAAGAAATTCAGTTCACCATAGAAACAAAAATCAACTTTTGCCATTAGAGGAAAAAATTAATATTTAACAAGATTATAACAATTGTGTTAGCGATTTAATTATAATGTTTATCAATTTTCACTGTAATTACAATTTTTATAATCGGATCGCACCTCTCCTGAAAGGCAAAAAATTATTAATGTTTCCTCGATCGCGCAGATTATTCACATTTTACCAATTGCTCAATACTATCTGCATCAGTTGGCAATTCTGCTGTTAATACTTCGCTTCCTGTTTCTGTGACTAAAACATCATCTTCGATGCGAATACCACGCACATCGCTAAATTGTTCAAGACGCTCCCAATTTACTACATCTTGATATTTTTTCCTGCATTCTGTATTATGTAAAATACCAGGAGCTTGATAAAATCCTGGTTCAATTGTTACTAGCATTCCTGCACGTAAAGGGCGATTTAATCTTAAATAGCATAAACCAAAGCGATCGCTCCTTTTTCTTCCCTCTTCATACCCTGCTAAATCTCCCAAATCTTCCATATCATGGACATCTAAACCTAATAAATGTCCCACGCCATGCGGAAAGAATAAAGCATGAGCATCCATTGCTACTAAATCATCTGCATTTCCTTTAAGAATGCCTAAATCTACCAAACCTTGAGCAATAATTTTTGCTGCTAACAGATGAATATCCTGATACTCAACACCAGGATAAATCTTGGCAATACAAGCATCATGGGCAGCTAAAACTACATCATAAATATCTCGTTGGGTAGAGGAGAATTTACCCGATACAGCCCAAGTACGGGTAATATCAGATGCCCATCCGGTTGCGGTTTCAGCACCAACATCTGCTAATAATAAATCTCCTGGTTGGATCGGATGGTGATAGTGTTGATTGTGCAATACTTCCCCATGAACGGTGACAATACTGCCATAAGCGCAAGTCATATTATGGGCAATAATCACGCCTTCCATTGCGCCACGCACTTCTGCTTCAGTTTTGGCGTTGCGTGTTGCTGCCATCCCTGCTTTGTGTGCTGCTACACTACAAGCAGCCGAGGAACGTAATTCTGTTAACGCGCCAGCATCGTGGGTTAAGCGTAAAGATGCGATCGCACGTGCTAACTTTAAATCAATTCCCTCTGGTGTTGATGCCTCTGAAACTGCTCTATCGAGAATGTCACATTGTTTCAGATAAGTAGTAGCATCTTGAACCGCAATTGTTGCAGCACCTACAGATTTTAATGCTAATTCTGCCATAGGAAATGCCGCATCCGCCCCGATAATCTCGGCAATTTCCTCTCTAGAAGGCATCTCTCCATGCCAGAGGATGCTGCTAGGATGGGGATTATCTATAAATAATTCTAGCTTGCCACCCTCTAAACGAATTGCAGCATTTTCTAAAGGCAAACCTGCAAAGTAGAGAAAATGGCTACTAACGCGAAATGGAAATAAATTTGCGGGAAAATTGCGCGGTGTTGCACATCCCGACCATAAAATTACCGGAAAATCAATTAATTCCGCTAGTCGTTGCCGTCTTTTCAGAAGTGTTTCTGCAACATCGTTATTAGCTATAATCATCGGTTCCTACCTTTCAAGCCTCTGTTAATTTTGCGAGAATATAAAAATAGTTTAAATTTAGATTAAAATATATGCCTTCTCAATCTAAGATTCAGCGAAATACTATCCAATCATGCAGTTGGTCAATTGAGCAACTAGCTGGTTTGAGCAAAGAAAATCAATTGCAACTACTAGAATTAGGTATTAAAACAACTGGCGAGTTACTGCAAATAGCCAATACTACAACCGCTAAACTAGAACTAGCAAATCGTTTGCAACTTCATATTCAATATGTTAACAAATGGGTAGCATTAGCAGATTTAGCCCGTATTCCCAGCGTTGGTTGTCAATATTGTGGGTTATTACTTCACGCTGGTATTGCTTCTGTATCTCAACTAGCTCAAACTCCCATACATAGATTACACCCACAAATTTTGCGATTGCAAGTAGCAACAATGCAACGCAAGGATCTTTGTCCTTCAGTTGAGCAGGTGCAACTATGGATTAAACAAGCAAATAATTTAATTAATAATTAGTTCAATATCATAAAAAATTACCCCACCCCTTCCCCTCCCCTTAGTAAGGGGAGGGGTTCTATCTTGTTACCAGATTGAACCTGGTAACAAGCTGATCAGGCTCCGCCTGTAGTGGTGGCATTATGCGTAAGTCCTGATTGATAATTGTTAATTGTTAATTGATAATTGTTAATTGTTTTTTGCTAATACACCATTGAGAAAAATATCAGCTAATCCTTCCGCCATTTCCTTCATTTCAAAAACAGATGCGCCTGGTTGTACAAGAGTTTCGTGGCTAAATCCAGCAATTACAAACATTCCTAAAAATACTTGCGCTACTATTTTCGGATTCATCTGACGATATATACCACGATCCATTGCTGTTTGAAAGAAAGCTTCAGCAACGTCTGTCATTTTATTAATGACTTCTGACTGAATGCGATCGCGCAATTCTGGGTGAAACTGCGCCTCCATAAAACAAACCCGCATGATATCGGCATTTTCTCGTAAATTTAACATCCGCCGATACATTAACTGAGCAACAGATTGATAGTTAGCCATCTCGCTCAATTCTGTCAACAAATCAGTAAGCAGATCTACCCATCCTTGCGTAGCTACCTCAATTAAAATCGCCTTCTTATTCGCAAAATGCCTAAACAAAGTGCCTTCTGCTACCCCTGCACCTTGAGCTAAATCCTTAGTAGTTGTGCCATCATACCCTTGCTGTGCAAATAATTTTTGAGCCGCTTTTAAAATCTTAGTGCGCGTCTGTTCCTCTGAGTGAGGGGGTTGATGAAAAATTCGCATAGCTAATCAGCCGATGGAGAGATTGCTAATAATACCGTAGCGTTTTTTCTTTGATAGGAACCATAAATATCAAAAAGCTTCATACATTTTGGTGCGTAAGTTTAGGACTTTCGCGCCAAAAGCCTGAAACCTTGATCCCCCCTACTCCCGTTAAAAAGCAGGGCTGTTTCATTTTTTTGTAGGGGCAATCCCCCTGTGGTTGCCCCGATACTGGTGCGGGGTAGGCACGGGGGCGCTACCCCTACAAAATCCTAATTTGAGAATGAATTAGCCATGCCTTAAAAACGGGGAAACATTCAAATTCCCCCTTTTTATAGGCGAAGCCTTCCCGAAGGGTAGGGGGATTTAGGGGGATCTCTGCTTAAGTCCTAAAGTTGCTTTAGCGTTTATAGTCGGAAATAGTAGTCTTTGTGACATTGTATGAGTCAATTTGGTAAATTTTGTTTGCAATTAATCTCAGTGTCGATAACGAGCCTTTTATTTTCTAAAAAGTCCAGACAATATCGCTGTCCTCGTATTCTGGCAACGTTTCTAGCCGTCTTACTCATCGGATGGGGTACGCTGCCCAGCGTTGCCTTAGCACGTACAGAAACACCTGCACCTGCTGAGTCAATTCAGCCCTACTTAGATCGCGTCATCAATAAGGTGAGCGAATTTACCTTAGAAAATGGCATCAAGTTTATTGTCTTAGAGAGACACGAAGCACCTGTAGTTTCTTTTATCACTTATGCAGATGTCGGTGGTGCTAACGAACCAGATGGTAAAACTGGCGTAGCTCACTTTTTAGAACATTTAGCCTTTAAAGGCACTACCCGCATTGGTACACGAAACTGGCAAGCAGAAAAACCTTTGTTAGATCGCTTAGATCAGTTAGCAGAACAGATCAAAGCCGCGCAAGCTGCTGGCAAAACTACTGAAGTTACTCAGCTACAACAACAGTTTGAGCAAGTTGAAGCTGAAGCGGCAAAATATCAGAAGCAAAATGAATATGGTCAAATTGTAGAGCAAGCTGGGGCAGTTGGGATGAATGCAACAACCTCTAGTGATGCCACAAGTTACTTTTATAGCTTTCCTTCTAATAAACTAGAATTGTGGATGTCGCTGGAGTCGGAAAGATTTTTAGATCCAGTATTTCGAGAGTTTTACAAAGAAAAAGAAGTGGTGTTAGAAGAACGCCGGATGCGTACTGATAATTCACCTATCGGTCAAATGATCGAAGCTTTTTTAGACACAGCTTATAAGGTACAGCCTTACAAGCGTCCAGTAATTGGTTATACAAAAGATCTCCGCAATCTGACTAGACCAGATGTACAGCAATTCTTTGATACTCATTATCAACCAAGTAAGTTAACGATGGCTGTTGTGGGTGATGTTAACTCAGCACAAGTTAAACAGTTAGCACAAACTTACTTTGGTCGCTATAAAGCTAAATCTGCTGTTCAGGAACAACTACCTGTAGAACCACCACAGAAAGAAACGCGGGAGGTAACATTGCAGCTACCTTCTCAACCTTGGTATTTAGAAGGCTACCACCGTCCATCTATGAATCATCCTGATGATGCAGCTTATCAATTGATGGCTAGTATTCTTAGCGATGGTCGTACCTCACGCCTTTACAAGTCTTTGATAGAAGAAAAACAAGTAGCACTTTCTGCTCAAGGTTTGAATGGTTTCCCTGGAGATAAATATCCGACATTAATGTTACTTTATGCGCTTACTGCTCCTAATCACACGGTTGATGAAGTTGCAAAGGCGTTAAGTACAGAAATTGAGCGGTTAAAAAAAGAGCCTGTATCAAGTCAGGAATTACAACGAGTCAAGAAACAAGCACGGGTTAGTTTA
>JBARVL010000009.1:0-9010 GCA_049646245.1 Crinalium sp.
CATCCTGGGGAACCATACAGACTAAGCCTGCAAAGGCAGGCTTTTTTAATTAATGTTTGATGTTAATTAAAAATCTAGCCCGCGTAGGCGGGCTTTGTTAGTGTAGCTGCACCCTTCAGGGTGTCAGGGTTATATAAAATGAAACAGCCCTGCCTTATCAAGGGGAGGGGGTAAGACTAGAAGATATAACATTACTTTGATACTGTGAGCGAAAAATTATAACTATGACTTTATTACTAGCAGGAGATATCGGCGGTACTAAAACTAACTTGCGACTGGTGCAGGTTTTGGAGGGAGGGAAATTAAATACTCTCTATCAAGAGATTTTTTCTAGCCGCAAGTATTCAGATTTGCTGCCACTGGTACAGCAGTTTCTAACAACAGCTAGTCAACATTTGGGGGAGGAAAAAAAGCCAGAAAAGGCTTGTTTAGCGATCGCAGGTCCGATTGTTGACAATACATCTATACTACCTAACCTTGGTTGGTCGCTTAATGCTAAAAGTTTAGAGCAACATCTAGGCATCAAACCGATTAGTTTGATCAACGATTTTGCTGCCGTTGGTTATGGAATACTAGGTTTATCCACATCAGAAATTCACACTTTGCAAGTTGGTAAGCGCGATCTAAATGCTCCCATTTGTGTTATTGGCGCTGGTACGGGTTTAGGAGA
Source organism: Crinalium sp. (assembly GCA_049646245.1). Taxonomy (GTDB): domain Bacteria; phylum Cyanobacteriota; class Cyanobacteriia; order Cyanobacteriales; family PCC-9333; genus Crinalium. Next base: position 671 of record JBARVL010000009.1, read on the forward strand.
AGGCTTTTTAATTCCGCAAGCAGATAGCTATCAAGTGTTTGCAACAGAAGGGGGACATTCTGACTTTGCGCCGAGATCGGAGTTGGAATTTAATTTTTTGAAGTACTTGCTAGATAAGCATAATATTGATCGAGTTTCTTACGATCGCGTGGTTTCTGGTCGGGGTATTATAGCTTTATACCAGTTTTTACGCGATCGGCATTTTGCTGAGGAATCACTTGAAATTGCCCAAATAATCAGACAGTGGGAAGCAGAAGCTGGACAAATTGCAAAAACTGTCGATCCGGCGGCGGTAATTTCTAAGGCTGCTTTAGCAAAAAGCGATCGCCTGTGTCAACAGACGATGCAAATGTTTTTAGAAATATACGGTGCTGAGGCTGGTAATTTCGCTCTCAAAGTTCTACCTTACGGCGGTGTTTATATTGCTGGTGGGGTTGCTGCTAAGAATTTGCAGTTGCTTCAAGAGGGAACTTTTATCCATGCTTTTAATGATAAAGGTCGGGTGAGTTCTGTACTGGAAAAGATCCCAGTTCATGTAATTTTGAATCAAGAAGTGGGATTAATTGGAGCAGCACTATACGCTGCTAAATTGTAGTTAAATCATGTAAAATCAACGTTTGTAGGGGCGGGTTGCACAAAAAATTTATCCTTACCAACCATTGATATACATAAACCCGCCCTAACCTAACGAACGATTTCTGCGTAAGTCCTGAAAATCTTTCATAACGGCGATTTAATTAAAAAATAAATTGAGTCGTTGCTGAGATGCTTTGAGTGCTTCTTGGGGAGAGTTTTTACCTAGTAATACAGATTCGATCGCTCTACCTATATTCTCTGATATGCGATTATAGCCTGGAAATATGGGACGCGATCGCGCTACGTTTGCTTGTTTTAAAAATACTTTCACTGCTGGTAATTTAGCTATAAATTCTTGATAAGCAGGACTTTGACGCGATTTAAGATTTACTGGTAAATACCCTGTACCTAGCGCCCATTGAGTTTGGGAATCTTCACTTAAAAGATATTCTATAAAAGTAAAGGCAGCACGTTCTCGTTCTGGATTAGACTTTAAAATAAATAAATTTTCGCCACCTGTTACTGTTGCTGGTTTCACTTTTGCGGGAATGGGAAAGACATCAAAATCAACGCCTGTTGCTTGTAGTTCTCCGAGTGTCCAAGGTCCTGTTAACTGCATAGCTACTTTACCAGCAAGAAAGCCATCTAATTCATAACCACGTTCTGGTAAAGATAAGACTGCGGAACCATCTTTAATTAAATTGTGCCAGAATTCTAAGGCGGCGATCGCTCCATTATTTACTAAATTTACATTCTTGGCATTGGCATCTTTTCCTGCATCAATTAGTTCCCCGCCACCACTCCACATAAAGGGCAACCAATTAAATACCGTCCACTCTCCTTTTCCTAAAGGTAATAGCATCCCATGTTGATCTATCCGGTTGTCGCCATTGGTATCAACTGTTAATTTACGCGCTACTTGACGCAACTCTTCCCAGGTTTTCGGCAACTGAGTAATTCCCGCAGCTTTAAATAAGCTAGGACGATAAAAAACCCCGACATTATTCGTGCCAAAAGATACCGACCAAGTATGCCCCCCATATTCCATCGCTTCAAATAATGCTGGGTCAATCTGATCTTTTAAGGGTGATGTTGCCAGCTTATCTTCTAAGGGGAGAATTGCGTTTAATTCTACTAATTGACCTGTCAGCATTGGAGAAAACCATAGCAGATCGGGAACAGCATTCCCTACTACAGCAGCTAAAATTTTTGGTAATTGCTGATCTGGTTGTCCAATATATAATGATTCTACCTGAATGTTGGGATGTGTTTGATTAAATTTGTCTACAAGTGATTGCAAGACATCTCGGTTAGGTGGTGGATTTACTCCTTGCCAGAGTGTTAAATTGATCACACCGTCTGTATTAGTCGGTTTCGCTACTAGCTGACATCCTGTTATTCCTAGTAAGAAAATACTCAAAAGCAAGCTGATGCTGATATTTCTACCTAGCTGCTGGAAAAATTTACTCGATCTTGTTTGCCAACGGCTGGTTAAACCCAATAAAGTTAAAATATTTTTCATATAAAGATGATAAGGTAAGCCTGGGATTTATTGCAATAATTATGAGATTGATGAATTAACCGCAGATAAACGCAGATAAACGCAGATGCAAGCCAAAATTGATCTGCTTATACCAGAGGTCTAATGAGTAAAAAAACAATTTGGCAAGTTTTTAAAAGTAAATTTTTGTCACTTAAATTATTGAATATCAGTGTTTTAAAGCGGAATTTTTGGCTAATAAGAGCTATTTCGTTATTTTTAGTGCTGGTTATTAGTAGTTGTGTATATCGTAGTAATGCACAAATAACTACAGTCACTCTTAGCGGTTGGCAAAGTAATCCTAATGAACAAAAACTGTTAGCTGATTTATTTAAAAAGTTTGAAGCTACACATCCTAAAATAAAAATTAAATATCAGGTGATTAATGACCAATATATGGATGTGATCAAAACGAGGTTAATTGCTGATGCTGCTCCTGATATTTTCTATTTAGATGCTTTTGAAGCTCCTTTGTTAATTAAATCTGGGGTGATTCAACCTTTAAATTCTTACATTAAGAAGGATTTTGATTTAGCTGATATTCAGCCAACACTCCTTAACGCTTTCAAGCAAAATGGCAAGATTTACGGTTTACCTAAAGATTTTTCTACTTTAGCTTTATTTTATAACAAAAAGGCTTTTAATGAGGTAGGACTAAAACAACCTCCTAAAACTTGGCAGCAGCTTTTAGAATACTCTAAAAAACTTACTTTAGATCGTAACAATGACGGTAGAATAGATCAATATGGTTTAGCGATCGCACCAGAATTACCACGTCAATATTTTACGATCAAAGCTTTCGGCGGTCAATTAGTAGACAAAACTGGTAAAGCAGCATTTGCAACGCCTAAAGGTTTAAAAGGATTACAATTAATTGTCGATCAATATCGTAAAGATAAGTCTTCGGCGCAACCTTCAGATATGGGTGCTAGTTCAGGTAGTGAAGTTTTTGGACAAGGAAAAGCTGCAATGGCGATCGAAGGAAGTTGGGCTATACCTTTTTTAAAAGAAACTTTTCCTGAAATTAACTTTTCTACTACAGAAATACCCACTATAAATGGTAAAAAAGGCACAATGGCTTATACGGTTGCTTATGTGATGAATAAAAAATCTCAACATAAAGATGCTGCCTGGCAAGTTATTTCTTATTTAACTAGCAAACAAGGTATGAAAGCTTGGGCAAAAGAAGGATTAGTATTACCTAGCCGTAAATCTGTTTTAACAGAATTAAACTATGCTAAAAATCCTTTATATGCTGCTTTTGTATCTGGTGCAAATTATGCTACTACCTGGCAAGCTGGTGAGCATTTGCCCACAATTCTTAATCAATTTAACAATCAATTTATTAGCGCCTTAATTGGAGAACAACCTTTAGCAGCAGCGATGAAAAAAGCTCAGGAAACAGCTAATAAAGAAATAGATTTGGCAAATTAAATGCCAGTAAGTTATGCCAGTAGCCATTAAACCAATGAGCAAAAGTCAAATTGACCCCCCAATGCGGGGGAAATAAATCTTGCTCCCTCTCCGTTTCGGGGAGGGCTGGGGAGGGGTTTTTCGGATTTATGCCAGTAGCCATTAAGGATATAGTCAGAATGAGAGATAAACTAGCGACAAATAAAATTAGATCAGCTATTAATGGCTACTTGTTTATGAGTCCTACTATCGTGATTATGAGTGTGTTTTTACTCGCACCAATATTTTATACAATATTTTTATCTTTCCATAAAGTTCAGATTTTAGGCGAATTAAATTATCAAATAATTGGATTCAAAAATTTTTGGCGAATTCTTCAGGATGAAAGAGTTGGAATTGCTCTGAAAAACACGATTGAGTATGTCCTAATAGTTGTGCCTATTCAGACAATGTTAGCATTATTTTTAGCTGTAATCCTGAATTCTGAAATTAAAGGAAAAAATTGGTTTAGAATTATATTTTTTCTCCCAACGGTTACTTCTTCAGCAGTGTTAACACTAATTTTTATGTGGATTTATAACAGTAATGGTTTATTAAACGATTTTCTAGCTTTTTTACATTTACCTACTTACAACTGGATAGGTGATCCTGCTGTAGCACTGAAATCTATTATGCTAATGAATATTTGGTCAACTGCTCCTTTTTATATGGTAATTTATTTAGCAGCTTTGCAAGATATTCCTTTATCACTTTATGAGGCGGCTAGAATTGATGGTGCGACAATGGCGGAACAGTTTTTTCATATTACACTGCCGTTCCTTAAACCTGTAACTTTTTTTATATTAGTCATGGGTATTATTGGAACGTTTCAGCTTTTCGATCAATCTTATATATTTTCTGGTGGTTCAGGTGGTCCCAATAATTCCACTTTAACTGTAGTTTTACTAATATATCAATATGCTTTTAAAAGTTTAGATATGGGTTATGCAGCAGCACTAGCGTTAATGCTTGCGGGTATAATTATGCTAGTAACTTTGATCCAACGCAGTTTATTTAGAGAAGAAAAGTTAAACTAAAGGTTTTAAATAAATGGCGCGTCCTTGGTTGAAAGTAATTTTATATGCCTTTTTGGTGTTGTACGCTGTTATTACTGTTATTCCTTTTGCTTGGGCGCTTTCGGCATCGTTTAAGCCTTTATCCGAAATTGTCGCTGGTGGCATGAATTTTATTCCTCAAAAATTTACTTTAGATAATTATCAGCAAATCTTTTTTGAGGAACCTTTATTTGGTCGGTGGTTGGTTAATAGTGTTTTTGTAGCTATCTGCGTAACTGGGTTAAATCTTTTATTCAACTCAATGTCAGGTTATGCTTTGGCAAGGATGAGTTTTCCTGGGAATCGCTTTTGGTTTTTTGTTGTTCTAGCTGTGGTAATGGTTCCAGGGCAAATAACTTTGATCCCGACGTTTTTAATTTTAAAATATCTCGGTTGGCTCAATTCATACCAGGGGTTAATTGTTCCAAGTTTAGTTAATGCTACGTTTATTTTTATGATGCGGCAGTTTTTTATTAATTTTCCTGGTGAGTTAGAGGAGGCGGCTGCCCTTGATGGCTTAAGTCGTTGGGAAACTTTTTGGCAAATTGTTCTGCCTTTGGCAAAGCCAGCATTGGCTGCACAAGCAATATTTATTTTTATGGGTTCTTGGAATAACTTTTTGATGCCTTTGTTAATATTATCAGACCAAGATTTATTTACTTTGCCTCTAGGATTAAATGCTTTTAAAGGGCAATATATTAGTTATTGGAATTATATTATGGCGGCATCAATGGTGTTTACATTGCCTGCACTAGCTATTTATGCGTTTTTTAATCGCTATTTTATTCAAGGGGTAAGTTTTACCGGAGGGAAGTAGCTTGATTTAATAAAACATCAAATGGTGGCAAGCAGAGGGGCAGAGGGGCAGAGGGGCAGAGGGGCAGAGGGGCAGAGGAGCAGAGGAGGAATTAGAATAAAATATGCAGGATAGCACAGTAAAACTCCAGGCAGTAATGTCTATAACTCAAACTGCGTCAGCCGATGAAATTAACGAACCAACGCAACAGACAGTAGTACTGCTTAATCGCATTGTTTTCGATATCCGCAATACGCTAATTGTAGAGGAAATTCTTCAGAAAACTGTTGATAGCTTATATCAAGCACTGAATTTGAGCGTTTGTGCAATTTTTCAGCCTAATTCTAGCGATTTATTTAAAATTAACCACGTTAGCAATGCTACTGTTGATGGGGAAAAGCTGATTGGTACAACTAGCCAGATTTATACTGATTACTATCAAGCATTAGCGCAAGGCGAAACAGTTGTTATACAAAATATTGATGCGAGTTTTGCACCGGAAATTCAGTCAGCAGCTATCGAGTATGGAATTAGCAGTTTGATCCTGGTTCCGCTAGTATATGAGCAGAAATTATGGGGCGGAATTAGTCTGTATCAATTTGATGTAATTAGGGAATGGACTAAGGAAGAATTATATTTTGTGGAAGCGATCGCACAACACTGTGCAGTGGCTCTTCACCAAGCTCAATTATATCAAAAATCACAAACAGAAGTTGCCCAACGACGGCAATCAGAAACTTTATTACTCCAAACTACTTCCGAACTGCAATCATTATTTGAAGCATTTCCCGATCTATATTTTCGCCTAGCTAAGGATGGCACAATTTTGAGTTACCACCCTGGCAGATCTGTAGAATTATATCTAGCGCAAGAGAATTTAGTTAATCAACGTTTGCAAGATATTTTACCAGGAAATGCCAAGTATCAATGTTACAAAGCATTTCTTCAGGTTTTGAAAACTAACTCATTGGTAGTTGTAGAATACTCATTACCACTCCCTGATGGTGAAAAGAATTTTGAAGCAAGGTTATTGCCATCCCAAGATCAGCAAGTGATCGTGATTGTGCGCGATATTACTGACCGTAAGCAAATAGAATTAGCACTACAAACAGCTAAAGAACAGCTAGAAATTAAAGTGGCTGAACGTACTGTGCAATTAACTAATGCTAACGCGCAATTGCATAATGAAATTGTGGAACGCCAGTGGACAGAAAATCTGTTATCTGGTCAAAATCGCATCATGGAAATGATTGCTAAAGGTACATCACTTCGCAAGGTTTTAAATTTAATTGCTCAGTTTGTAGAAAAACAATCTGGTGAAGTTGCGTGTGCGATCGCACTACTAGAAGAAAATGGTATTAACTTAAAGTATTATGTCGCTCCTAGTCTGCCCAAAAAATATGTGCAAAATGTTAGCGCGTTAGGAATTAGCCCAAATTTTGCTTCCTGTAACACAACAGATTGTTATCGAAAATCTGTGATTGTATCAGACATTGCGACTGATTTCAAGTGGCAAAATTTTAGAAATTTAGCACTAACTCAGGGGTTACGAGCTTGTTTTGCGACCCCAATATTAGCAACGACTGGCAACGTATTAGGGATTTTGGAATTGTATTATAGTACGCCACGCCCGCCTAATTTGAGCGATCGCAAAATAGTAGATATTTTTAGTCAAATAGCAGGAATTGCGATCGAGCGTCAACGAGTAGAAGAGTCTCGCCAAAGAAGCAAACAGCGATTCCAAAATTTAGTAGAAACTACCAGCGATTGGGTGTGGGAGGTGAATGAAAATGCGATTTATACTTACGTTAGCCCGAAAATTCGCGATTTATTAGGTTATGAACCAGAGGAAATTTTAGGTAAAACTCCTTTTGATTTGATGCCAGCAGTAGAAGCTGAACGTATTGCTAACACTTTCTCGGCAATTTTTACAGCACAACAACCAATATCAGGACTAGAAAATACTAACTTGCACAAAGATGGTCATTTGGTAATTTTAGAAACCAGTTGTGTGCCAATTTTTGATGCGGATGGGAATTTTTTGGGATATCGTGGTATTGACCGAGATATTACTGAACGTAAACAGGCTGAAGAAGCTTTGCGAACTAGCGAGAATCGTTTACGAGCGATTATTGATGCTGAACCAGAATGTGTAAAATTAGTTGCGCCTGATGGTACTTTACTAGAAATTAATCCTGCTGGCAGAGCGATGATTGAGGCAGATAATGCTGAAGCAGTGATTGGTAAATCAGTTTATCCTTTAGTTGCTCCCGAATATAGACAAGCGTATCAAGCATTAAATGAAAGTGTTTGTCAAGGTAACAAGGGTAAATTAGAAGTCGAGTTTATTGGATGTAAAGGAAAGCGTATTTGGACGGAAACTCATGCAGTACCTTTGCGGAATGAAGCTGATGGCAGTTTAATCCAATTAGCGATCGCACGTGATATTACTGAACGCAAGCAAGCAGAGCAAGCACTTAAAGAAAGTGAAGAAAAGTTCCGTAATTTAGTTGAGTATACTAACGACTGGGTGTGGGCAAATAATCTTGATGGCGTATTTACATACATTAATCCTAAAGTGCGGGATATCTTAGGATATGAACCCGACGAAATGATGGGTAAAACTATTTACGAATTTATGTCTGCGGATGAAGCAAATCGCTTTACTGAAGAGATTGAGCCGTTTATTTTTCAAGGAAAACCGTTCACTAATATAGAACAAACACTAATTCACAAACATGGTCGTAAAGTAATTTTAGAAAGTAGTGGATCTCCTGTGTGCGATCGCCAAGGTATTTTACAAGGTTATCGCGGTATAACTCGTGATATTACCGAGCGCAAACAAGCAGAAATTGAGATAGTTAAGGCGCTAGAAAAAGAGAAAGAACTTAGCGAACTTAAATCTAGTTTTGTGTCGATGA
>JBARVL010000010.1:0-2608 GCA_049646245.1 Crinalium sp.
CCTACCGTAGGTAATCGCGCTCAGTAGTATAAGTTGAGAGTTAAAATTGAGATAGCTGATGATTAATTTGAGTAAAGCTGCCATTAGTGAAATTCAAAGAATGCGATCGCACCAAAAAAAATCCGATGCTAAATTGCGTGTAGGCATCCAAACAGGTGGTTGTGCAGACTTTTTTTATACCCTTGAATTTGATCAAATAGTCAACGCTGACGACAGCCTATATGACTGTAACGGAATTTCAGTCTTAATAGACACCCAGAGCATCAGATACCTTACTGGAGTAACAATAGATTATTCTGAAGATCTCATGGGAGGTGGTTTTCGCTTCCACAACCCAAACGCACAAGAAAGCTGTGGCTGTGGCAACTCATTTAAGGCAAGCACAGACTAGGAAAGTTTAAAGCCATCTAGATTCTAAAAATTGACACTCATCCTCAAAATTCGATATAGTTAGAATTTGTCAACAGTTGGAATATCTTGGAGCTGTCCATAATTTAACCCATGCCCACTATTCAACAGCTCATTCGTAACGCTCGCGAAACTACGAAAGCAAAAACCAAGTCACCCGCGTTAAAACAATGTCCGCAGCGTCGTGGTGTCTGTACAAGGGTTTATACTACCACCCCTAAAAAACCAAACTCAGCCTTGCGTAAAGTAGCAAGGGTGCGCTTAACCTCTGGTTTTGAAGTTACACCTTATATTCCAGGAATTGGTCATAACCTGCAAGAACACTCCGTTGTAATGATTCGGGGTGGACGGGTTAAAGATTTACCTGGTGTGCGATATCACATTATTCGGGGAACCTTAGACACATCGGGTGTGAAGGATCGCCGTCAAGGTCGTTCTAAATATGGTGCCAAGCGCCCCAAATAAGCTGTAAGTTAGTTGGTAAATTGCCAATCACAGCAACTGTGGCGCTTCTTAAGATTAAATAGCTGGTTGATCCAGTTACGCAAATGTTGGCATCCAAGTCAGCAGAAAGGATGCCTGCATAATTGCCCTGATAATTTTGTGTGTTCTTAAAGGCTTATTATGTCTCGTCGCAAGCTAGTTCAAAAACGTCCTGTCCCCCCAGATTCGCAGTATAACAGTCGCCTTGTTAGCATGATAATAAGACGAATTATGCGTAGTGGCAAGAAATCTATTGCTACTGGGATCATTTACGACGCATTAAAAACAATTGAAGAACGGACAGGAAATGATCCGTTAGAAACTTTTGAAAAAGCCGTTCGCAACGCAACACCTCTAGTGGAAGTTAAAGGTCGTCGTGTTGGTGGTGCTACCTATCAAGTGCCTATGGAAGTTAGCTCTAACCGAGGAACTACCCTAGCAATGCGTTGGCTGATTAATTTCGCGCGTCAACGTCCTGGTCGTAGCATGGCTTCTAGGTTGGCAAATGAATTGATGGATGCCGCCAATGAAACAGGCAACGCTATTCGCAAGCGTGAAGAAACTCACCGGATGGCAGAAGCCAATAAGGCATTTGCTCACTATCGGTACTAAGAACCAGCCTGGTTTGAACACCCGCCCTTATTTTTAAAGAAAGTATACAATCGAGAGCAGAGAGTAATACGACTAAGATCCGGTAAGATCCGGCGGCAGAGACGAAGGAGGTAGCCGTGCCACGTACCATCCCGTTTGAAAAAGTACGCAACATCGGGATTGCAGCCCACATTGATGCGGGTAAAACAACAACAACAGAACGTATTCTGTTTTATTCGGGACTCGTTCACAAAATTGGCGAAGTTCATGAAGGTACTACTGTAACCGATTGGATGGAGCAAGAGCGGGAGCGGGGCATTACCATCACTGCCGCTGCAATTAGCACCAATTGGAAAGGGCATCACATCAACATCATTGATACCCCTGGACACGTTGACTTTACAATTGAAGTAGAACGTTCCATGCGGGTTCTTGACGGTGTGATTGCCGTATTCTGCTCAGTTGGAGGTGTTCAACCTCAATCTGAGACTGTCTGGCGACAAGCTGACAGGTATAAAGTGCCTCGGATTGTCTTCGTCAATAAAATGGATCGGACTGGAGCAAACTTCTATAAAGTTTATAACCAGATCTGTGAACGTATGAGAGCTAATGCAGTTCCCATACAGATCCCTATTGGCAGCGAAAGCGACTTTATAGGGATTGTGGATTTGGTGCAGATGCGTGCCTATTTCTTCAAGGACGACCAAGGCAAAGAAGTTGAAGAAGCAGATATTCCCGCAGATCTTCAGGAGATAGCCGAAGAGTACCGTGTTAAGCTCGTTGAGGCTGTTGCAGAAACAGATGATGCTCTTACCGAGAAGTACTTGGAAGGTGAAGAATTAACTGAAGATGAAATTAGGGTAGCTCTGCGTAAAGGCACAATTGACGGCACAATTGTACCGATGCTCTGTGGCTCTGCCTTTAAAAATAAGGGCGTTCAGCTATTGCTGGATGCAGTAATTGATTACTTACCATCACCCATTGATAAACCGCCAATTCAAGGCATTCTGCCCAACGGCGATACAGTTTTACGTCACCCTAGCGATGAGGAGCCACTTTCCGCTCTCGCTTTCAAAATCATGGCAGACCCTTATGGACGTTTGACCTTTGTTAGGGTATACTCTGG
>JBARVL010000011.1:0-18970 GCA_049646245.1 Crinalium sp.
AAAATTGATACTAGGCTTTTCAGGCGCTGGCGTAAAAGCTTTGTTGATAATCGCCGCAAACTGAGCGCGGGTAACAGGTTCACTGGGGCGGAAGGTATTATCATTAAAGCCAGCAATAATACCTTGATTTGCCAACGCTTCAATATAAGCATTAGCCCAATGTCCTTGGGTATCGGAAAAACGACTTGCTACTGGTGCTGTGTTGGTAAACTCTACACGACCACGAATGCGTTGAGGATCAAAATTGTTACCGTAAGCAAGCAATGTCTTGTTGCTTGTAGCATTGTAGATATCGTAGCGACCGTTGTTGCTAATACGATTTTCTCCAGCCGTTTCTGCTGTACCTAAATTAGGTTGAGCGTTGCTAATTACAACGATCCCATCGCGTTGATTGCCCTCAATTACATTATTTCGTATTACAGGAGTAGCACTAGAGGAGACAACGATGCCATCAACGTTTTGTAAAATCCGATTTTGTACGATCAAGGGAGATGTTTGGTCAGTAATGGCAATCCCAAAACCTGTATTTTGAAACAAGTTGTTGCGGATTTCTCCTTGAGAAGTCCTCACCACAGAAATACCTTGACCATCATTATTTATAAAGACGTTGCCTTCGATTTTGGGGTTAGCATTTCCGGTGACATAAATACCCTCACGCCTATTTTTAGAAAAGGTATTGTTAGTTACACTAGGGTTAGTAGATTGAATCCATAAACCAGTGCCACGAGTGTTAGGGTTGGTAATGGTAAGTCCGGTAATAACACTGTCTTGTTCTGCTAGAAGTGTGACATTTTGATTGGCTTCTGTGCTGCTAACGTAATTAGCCCCGCCAATAATTGCTACTGTTTGACCTTGGGTAGATGGATTACCACGTAGAGTCACGCCTCTAGGAACTACAATTGGGAATACTTCGCCTGTGTTAGCAGTATATGACCCATTTGCTAGTTGCACTACTGTACCCGCCTGCGCTCTTTGGAGGGCTGCGGTGATTGTGCGTAGTGGTGTCTGTTCAGTACTGCCAGCACTCTCACTATCTGTCCCAGTGGCGAGGTTGACATAAATAATGTTTGTGCCTGCGGGTATTTGAGCCGTAAGTATTGGTGGTGCTGGATTTGCAAGTGCGATCGCGCTCAAACCTCCAACAGACCACAAACATATTGCACTCAGTAAAGACACGCCCAGCTTAAAGCTATTAGGTTTATTTTTGACAGACTGGGCAGACTTAATTGCAGCAGAATTACGACGATTAACGGTATTTTTCATTATTTTGATCTCTGTCATTGTGGTTAATTAGTTTAATGTTAGGAAACTAGCTGATTGAAATAAGCTGAGGTTTCAATTTAGAGACGCTCTCATTTCGCGTCTCTACATTTCAGTGGTGAAATCATATCGGGCAATCCGAAGCGATCGCCAATTGCCATCAAGTAATTGCAAATACAAGGGAAAGTTCTCCTACTATTCAATATTTGAGTTATTATCACTACAGACTACAAACAGGCAACTAGCCAAGGAACTATTATTTAAAATTTTATCCTCGCTGTTTTACATAAGAGTGAAGTTACATAAAAAATCTCCGGTAATTTTTTATCATTCAAAGCTCTTCAAGGTATTTAAAGTAATTAATATTTCCCAAGTTAATCAATCATAAGGCAGCAACCTTTAGAAAGCATAATTACATAAAAAGTTAGATGATTTTAGGCGGTAAACAACTTTAATACAAAAATATATTTGTATAAAATATACAGGCGTTATCCTGTTTTTTCATTGTTTACTACTGGTTATCTTGATGACATAGTAATAATATTTTTAGTTCCCATTAGAAACTAGAAAAAGTGCGTAGGCGCAGCCAGCCGCAGGCATCGCAGCAACATCTGACAAAATCACAAAACGGCAACTTAGCGCAACTAGATCTCGTCACTATATATATAATGTCTGGGAACTGTCTATGCGCTCTTTAGTATCGTCAATCCAGGGTTGCCTAAGTTTAGCTGTCGGTCTGAGTATTTTGCTATCTGGGTTACGTGCAGACGCTTCAGAGCGAGTAGTACTAAAATATCGCATTCTGCAAACATCAGTATCGGTTCCTGAACTAGCAAAGTTTGCCAAAACAGGTGAAGCTTCAGGTGTGTTATGGTATTACCTAAAAAAGACAGGAACAGCGACACAGGATGTGCGTCGCCCTTTGAACGAAGAAATAAAAGTAAATCCGTTTCTTTTATATCAGGTGCTGAATACTCCTGTTGGAGAAGTGCTACTGGATCAAATTTCTCAGGTAATTCATACTCCTGATAATCTAGCCAACCGACAATCTTTGCGATCGGCTTTAGTTAGCTCTGCTTTACCTGATGGTAAGATTACGTTGATAGAAACTCTACAAAATTACCCTACCCAACAGGTTCATGTAGAGGGCGATCGCTTGGTTGAAGTTTATAACCAACTTAACCAACTAGCAAGGCGCTTACCAAGGTTTTGATGGATGAAATAAATTTATATTAAACATCTCCAAAAATGAATGTAGAGACGCGTTGGCGTAGCCTGCGCGTAGCGCATAATTTCGCGTCTCTACAATGTTTGCAGCCAAGGAGAAATCATTTATAGTTAACTCCGTGCTATACACAAGTCATTAATCATTGCTCTGACTTATACATTGCTGCATTTTTAATAAGCTAGAGTTTCAAGAGTTTCCCTTAAATAGCGGCGCACACGATGATCGAGGGTAAAATCTTCCAATTGCTCATCTAGCACGTGTTCCAACTGCCAACGCTGAAACCCTGAACTAGAGGCGATCGCAACTTTCAGACTTTGCCAAATTTGGGGATCTTGGCAGACTGTGGGAGAAGTAGAAGCAGCAAAGTTAGCCATATATACCTTATTGGATGCTATTGAGGACTTTAGATTAGAAATTGGCTATCAATTTTTATATACTCATCTTTCAGCATAGCTTCACTAGAAATTATAATTTTGTTTCCAGTTATACATATATATTTAGCTACATTTCCGGCTGATTATAATCAAATTCTAACTAAAAATTCCCTTGAAAAGGCAAAATTTAAAGCTTTTTAAGATAAAATCTTGCCTTTTCTTGATGCTTTATTCTTTCTCAGGTGTTATAGCTGGCGTGTCATTATTCACAACGGCTAACTTTTTGTCAGCTATTGGTAATATCCGATTAACCTGCCAACCAGGAACGGTAAAATCTTGAAATATTTTTACTACAGGAAAGGGTTCTGTAGCAGCTAACTTAGTTTCGTTAGTCAGGAGAACCAGTAAGACACTAAGCGGCACTTGTAAAAACAAATTGCTTGCTAGGAAAGCTAAACTAGCTAAAAATAGCCCTAAAATTCGCGACGTTAGTGGAAAACCCACAATTGTAGCCATAGGCGCTACTTGATAAATTTGCCACAACACCAACAACATTAAAATAGCGCCAACACTGGCAAGCCACTGATGGATCGGCGTTTTAAATAAGCTCAGTAGGCGTTGCTGATCTGAGGTTAGGTGACTTGGCTTGATTGCCAGTACCAAAATGCTAAAGATATAAAACGGACGGGTTAATTGCATCCACAAAATTGGTGCAATTCCAATACCAGCAACCAAGAGGAATTCTACCCAAACTGGCAACTGAGGATCACCTATAGCCAAACAAAGCCAACATAGCTCTAGCAAAAGTGGTACAACAGCTAATCCCGCCAAATGAATCCACAAAAAAGGTTCAGACCAAGAAGAGCGCATAAGCAATTGAGATTAGGGATCGAGGATGTACTGCTGAGAGTTTATAACTTCAGAGGGTTAATTAGCCAAGTTTACATCCCAGATCCGAAATCCCAACTTTTCTTAAGCAGGTGAAAGGGTACGTCGCTTGCTCACGAGTTGATAGGTTTCAATAATGTCACCTTCAGCCCAATCATTAAAGCGATCTAAGCCAATACCGCATTCATAGCCAGCATTAACTTCCTTGGCATCTTCCTTGATGCGCTTGAGGGAATCAAGCCCACCTTCATGGATCACCTTACCGCCACGATGTACTCGGATTTTGCAATTGCGAATTGCCTTACCTGATAGTACATAGCAGCCTGCAACAGCGCCACGACCAACGGCAAATACTGCCCGCACTTCCACTTGACCCAGGGGTTCTTCTACCATCTCTGGCTCAAGCAGACCTTCCATCGCGCCTTGAATATCATCCAACAATTTGTAGATGACGTTGTATTCGCGGATATCGACACCTGCTTGGTCAGCAGCAGCCCGTGCGCCAGTAGCTAGGGTAGTGTTAAATCCAATAATTACAGCACCACTTGCAGCAGCTAAGTCTACGTCTGTTTCGGTGATTTCGCCAGCATTAGCTAACAAAACTCGAACTTGGACTTCATTTTGTGGCAGTTGTTTTAATGATCCCAGAATTGCTTCTACAGAACCTTGAACGTCTCCCTTCAAGATCAAGTTAAGTTCTTTGAGTTCTCCTTCTTGAGCTTGTGCGGAGAGAGAATTCAGGGTGACACGGCGAGATGCCATCATTTGTTGCAGACGAGACTGGCGTTGCTGATCGGATCTTTCTATAGCGATCGCACGAGCTTCTTTTTCACTCGCATAGGCTTCAAAATCGTCACCCGCAGCAGGGACGTTACTCAAGCCCAACACCTCTACAGCAAATGATGGACTAGCAGCTTCAACCCTTGCGCCTCGGTCATCCACCATTGCCCGTACCTTACCAAATACATGACCTGCAACGAGGGTATCACCCACACGCAGTGTGCCATTTTGTACTAGCAAAGTAGCAACAGGACCTTTAGCTTTATCTAGATGAGCTTCAATCACCGTGCCTTTAGCGGGTCGATTTGGGTTAGCAGAAAGTTCTTCAATTTCTGATACCAACAAAATCATTTCCAGCAGTGTATCCAGGTTCTCGCCTTTAAGCGCACTAACTGGAACCATGATGGTTTGTCCGCCCCATTCTTCTGAAACTAAACCAAATTCGGTTAATTCTTGCTTAACTCGATCCGGTTGTGCTTCTGGTTTATCAACTTTATTGATCGCAACCACTAGGGGAACTTCTGCCGCTTGAGCGTGACGGATAGCTTCAATTGTTTGAGGTCTCACACCGTCATCAGCCGCTACTACTAGCACCGCGATATCTGTCACCCTCGCCCCACGCGCCCGCATTGCGGTAAACGCCTCGTGACCAGGTGTATCGAGGAATACTACTTGCTGAGTTACCCCTTCATGGTCAACATCCACATGGTATGCACCAATATGTTGGGTAATACCGCCCGCTTCTCCTTGAGCTACTTTCGTTTTACGAATAGCGTCAAGCAGGGTAGTTTTACCATGATCGACGTGACCCATAATTGTCACTACTGGCGGACGCTTGATGAGATTTTCTAGGTCAGTCGCATCAATCATCTCCGTCACTTTTGTGGCGGGGGCTTGTTCTTCAGCCGTTTCTACTGCCACGCCCAGATCCTCTGCCACCATCGTCGCGGTGGGTATATCTAGAGTTTGGGTGATATTAATCGCCATTCCTTTAAAGAACAGCTTTTTAATAATCTCAGTTTCTGGTACAGCCAAAGCAATAGCGAGTTCCCTAACTGTCAAACTGCCTGTCAAAACAATTTTTTCAGGACGCTCTTCAACAGGTTTTTGCTCACGACGGCGATCGCGACTATCTGCTTTTTGCTCGCCTCTGTCGGTCTTGGGTTTTTTCGCTCTGGCGGCGGGCGCAACTGATGGCGTTGATGCCACTTTTTGCTTAGGCGGACGAGCTACTGACAAGCTCACTTGCGCTGGCGTAAGCGCATTTAATGCACCATCCAAATCCTCATCATCCTCATCAATGATGAGTGGCGTGCGCCGTTTGGCTTTTGCTGGAGCCTTCTTAGCAATATCTGTATCTTCTTCCTCTTCCTTCTCCCAAGTTTTGGTTTTCTTAACTTGGCGTGGTGGAGTTGGTCGTTTGAGATCCAGATCCAATGTTTCGATCGTTGAATCTTGATTCTCCGAACCTTCCGGTTGAGATCCAGGTCGTCTAGGAATTCTTTGCCCATCTGCACCTCTGGCAGCTATTTCTGGCTTGTTTCCTGGTGCTAGTGGGGGGCGGACAGTCCTTTGAGGACGTTGTAGATCTGGCAGTACTGGAGCGGCTACTTGCTCTGGTTTGGAAATCGGTCTTTTCTCGCCAGCAGGTTTAGCAGGAGATGGAATTCTTGCACCGCCTCCAGCCGATGGTTCGACTTTAGCTTTTTTCAGAACAGGCTTGTCAAGTTTCGCCTCTTGTGCTAGGTGCTGGTCTATGCCGAAGTTTTTGGCAGCAATGCTCGGTCGGGCTGGTGGCTCAACCAGTTGAGCTTTTGGTTCTGGGGCTGCTGCGACTACAGGAGGAGCCGAAACTTTAGCTGTTGCAGGTTTAGGGGTTAATGGTTTATTAACTGGGCTTTTAACCACTGTGGCAGCAGACTCATCTGCTGTTGAATTCCCTGTAGCCTCTTTTGGGATAGCATTCTGCTGGTCAGATTGACGTACAGGGCGACTAACTATCGACGGCTTTATAGGTGCAGCCGTTGACTGCCTTACTGGCAGTTGAGGGGGAGCCGCTAACTTCATTTCCGATTCTGTCGAGTCAGAACCGGAATTAGGTCTATGCTTAATTTGGAGAATTTGTGGCTTTTGTTCAATATTATTGCGCCCATTACCTGGCATTGATGGCGCTCCTGGTCTACGTTCTGTTGGATCGTTACTGTTAACTCGTCTAGCTGCTGCTGGACGAGGTGAATATTTTTCCGCAGCAGCACGAATGCGCTCTGCTTCTGATTCTGAAATTGTACTGCTATGGCTTTTGACTGCAATATTTAGCTGATCGCAAATTAATTGAACATCTTTGTTGTCCAAATTCAAGTCCTTCGATAAATCGTAAATTCTCACTTTGCCGTTGTTCATCCACTATCCCCCCGTCATACGAGTTTTCACATTTTGACTAAATGCTTAAATGAATTTAAATTTTTGTTCATCTGCATCCTACTTTCTCAGGTTTAACTCCAACTCAACTAAATGATTATTTCTTTAATAAGCCAGAAAATCTCATTCTGAGTGGTTAATTTTACCCAGATCGCGACTTTCTTGCCCAACTCTTCTTTTATAATTTTGCACAAATAATTAAAAAAGTGAGATAGAATTTGCAAACAGTGGCTCACTGTGGCGCTTAATCATTACATATTTCTATTTTGCCACTTGCTCAGATGGTTATAAATTCTCCATCCTAGACTTCCCCACATCGGGAGCCAGATTTTGAGGATAAATTGGTTATTCGGTGTGGGCAGTGAAACGATAATGCTATTAATCAATCGGTTTACTAATAATTTGTAGTTAGTGAGGAGTGATTTATCACTACTCACTTCATTTTAACTAGCAATCTCTTAATTGCAGCCTGCTAGTTTAAATTACTCAGGAGTGAGAGTGGTGATAAATCGTCGCTCATAAAACCTGTGAGTGAGGGATGCTATGGGTTTAACTTGTGGCTAAACGCTGCCATAAAGTTATATAGATATGTTCTGGCACAGGAGCTTTGAGCGATCGCCCCAAACGATTTTTCTTTTTAGCTGCTTCAAGACAAGCCGTTTGGCGACAGAGATAGGCAGAACGACCCATCCCCTGATCTAATTCTACCTGCTGAGATGGATAAACTCTGACAATTCGCCAAAATACTGCCTTGGGTGCCACTTGACGACAACTTACACAACGTCGGTAGTTAGGTTCCATCTCTATTTTCGCATCAAAACGTAACAATTGGGCTGATTCTGGCAAAGAATTATTTTGCCAGATCGCCTTCTTCTGTGGGTAGAAACTAGATCATCGCTTCTTCTGAAGGTTCTAGTTCATAATCATCTTCTGGCAAGACATCAATATCTTCCTCAATTTCTTCTTCATCCCAAGCGGTTGCCTGTTTCTGTGCCTCAATTTTGGCGGATTCTGCGGCATAGTCATATTTAGCAGAATCTTTAATGTCAATTTTCCAGCCAGTCAAACGAGCAGCAAGGCGCACATTTTGTCCTTCTTTACCAATTGCCAAGCTTAGTTGATCTTCGGCTACTAAGACGTGAGCTTGACGTTCATCGGTATGTACTAGCCTAACTTCGTCAACTCGTGCGGGACTGAGAGCGTTAGCGATGTAGGTAGCAGGATCGGGAGACCAGCGAATGACATCTATTTTTTCACCGCGTAATTCATTGACTACTACTTGAATTCTAGAACCCCTAGCGCCAATACAAGCTCCTACTGGATCAACATCTCGATCTAACGTATCAACTGCAATTTTAGTGCGGGGACCTACATGGCGAGAAGGTGGATTAGCTTCTCTGGCTACGGCGACAATGCGGACAACTTCGTCTTCAATTTCTGGGACTTCGTTGGCAAACAAATATACTACTAAACCAGCAGAAGCTCTAGAAACAATTAGTTGTGGACCTCGCTGTGGACCTTCGCGGACTTTTTTTAATAACACCTTAAATGTGGCGTTAATCCGGTAGTTATCGTTGGGTAGTTGTTCTCGCTTGGGTAGTTCGGCTTCTACTTCTGGTTGACCAAAGGTACTGGTGACAGCTAAAATCACCGATTGGCGTTCAAACCGCAGTACTCTTGCTTGTAATACTGTTCCTTCTAATTCTTCAAATTCTTCTTGAATGATTTGACGCTGTTGATCCCGCAGTTCTTGTGATAAAACTTGCTTTGTTTGAATTGCTGCCATCCGACCAAATTCTTTTTGATCGGGGGTGACATCAATAAGTACGGAGTCACCTAATTGTGCTTCCTCTGCTACTTGTTTAACGTCAGAAAGAGAAATTTGGTGATCGCTGGTGGTGACTTCTTCAACAATAGTTTTTGTGGCTAGGACGCGGAAGCCTTCTTCTTCAGTATCAAGATCAACTTCAAAGTTGTTAAAGTAGTTTTCCTCAAAATGAAAGCGATCGAGGCGTTGAGCGCGACGATAACGCTCGTAACCTTTCATCAGGGCTTTTCGTAGTGCTTCGCTGACAGCGTGCCTGGGTAGGTTACGCTCTTTGCTAATACCTTCAATTAGGTCTTTAAGACCAGGTAAACTAACTAACGACATCGGAAAACCTCCGTTTTTTGAACAAATAACCAGGAACGATCGCAGGCTAAACCTAAGATAGTTACCTGTCTGGGCTTGCCTAAACAGCCAGGAAATCGCAGTACCAACGGGAAAAAACCACCTAGAGAGGGTTAGCTTTTAACCAAAGCAGGACTTACGCAGAGACACTAAATACAGGGGCAACCACAGGGGGATTGCCCCTACAGATGGTGTTTATTTTCATAATTTGCGTAAGTCCTGCCAAGAAAATTTTGAGTAAGGGAGATTTTGTTGACAAGGGGCAGTTGTTTGTAACTCGCTTGCAACAATGTTTTCTGCTCCCTATCTCTTGGCTATAACCCGTGCAGCAGTAAATGTTTTAGCTTTACTTATACTCATTAAGCTTCCATTAGCAGGACTTTAGTAACTAACAAGCGAGGAATAGCGATCGCACGACCTTTAAGATTGAGATGAAGGTATGTTTCATCTCGGCTAACTAACTTACCTTGGAACTCAGTTTTGCCCTGAAATAATTCTGAGGTGGTAACAATCACGGTAAAACCTTTAAAGGAAATAAACTCGCGATCTGTAGTTAGCTGCCGTGAGATCCCAGGACTTGAAACCTCTAATACATAAGCATCAGGAATGATGTTTGTTGCATCTAGGCTTGCTTCTATCGCCTTGCTCATTTGTTCGCAGTCCTCCAAACCCGTATCTGAGTTCAGGTTTCGGATATCTAAGCGGAGTACTGGTGGACTTTGGTTGGTTTGAAAAACTGCACCAACTAACTCCAACCCCAACTCTGCTGCTATCGGAGTCGCCAAATCAATAATTTGTGGAATTAAAGGATGAGTCATTGAACACCCCCAATAAAAAAAGTGGGTCTCGACCCACTTCCTGCGAAGTTATTCCAAGAAGTTTAGCGTTGACACTCCCCCACTTTTAAATGGTGGAGATTCAACTGATACGGCAGGTTAACCTGCTATATCGGTAATAACTCAGAGAAATTTAGCAATCCATTGGATGGCAATTTCTCGTACATCTTTGGTCTATTTAACCATCGAGCCTACGAGTTTGAGTTATTTCTAATTCTAACACGGCGGCTGTGATCCTCTAAGGCAATGGGGGGATAGGCACAGCAGCAGCGTTATTCGGGTTTTTGAGTTATAATTTTTTAATTGTTTTTGCGAGGAGTTTTTCGGAGGTGGCGAGTTTGTTGTAATAGTGTCTGTACATCCTCCTCAGACAAGTCTTGGACGTAATTAATTTTGATTTCTTCTAAAAGGTCAAATAGTAAGGACTGAATTTTTTGTAAGGTTTGTTGCCTTTGGATTTCTGATCCTAATGCTTCACTAAAATGTTGTACTAAATCTTGAGAAAGTTTTGCCCCTACAGGATCTTCTAGTGTGTCTTTGATGGCGCTATATGTAGATTGAGAAACTTCGTTAATTAGTTGGTCAATTAGTTGGATAGGTAAGTTTCCTAGACCTGGGACTTGCTTAATATTGCGGTATATAGGAGATTGATCTAAAACTTTGTTGAGACTATGCCTGAGAATTGCTTCTAAGTCTGGTTGAATTTTGGGTAGTACTTTGTATACTGTGACTTTGACTAGGACGTTGGCGATCGCTTCGACTTCATTGATATTGTTAAGATCAATGTAAGGTTGAGCTACACGATTGGATAGTAAATCTTTAAGATCCCCTCGCTGAATTGCTGCTTGCATTTGGTTAATTACTCGAATCACCACTACTTCTGTTAATTCTTCGGCAAAATTACTCACCAAGCCGTAGTTTATTTGCGTCTGTAGTGAGTGGAGATTTACCAAATGTGCTTGATGCAGGCGAATAACCAGGGGAATTATACGGAGCGATCGCCATACTGGTAATAACAAAAATACATCATACCAGCGCCATAGCATTGCCTCTAGCCAAGTTAAACCAAGATTACGACGATGGATGTAGTATGTACGAATTAAAAATTCAAAACTAAATATAATTATAAACCAAATATCAATCTGCCAAAAGTAGTCAACAAAATCTCCTGTTTCTCCATAAGGACGGAAATAGTTGGTTGCTAGTAAAGGCTGAATTTTTTGATCGTAAAAATTAATTTCTTTTGACCAGTTTGATTGAGATAAATAATTCCTACTCCAAAATATTTGAAAAGCTTCTTTAGATGAATCCTGTCGCACATGACGGCGCATTTGATTTTTAATTTTTTCCAATGTGCCAGTTTTATTGACAACTTCAAAGGGATTTTTATCAATCATCTCTAGGCTGAGTTGGCGTAGTTGCTGTAGTAATAATTCAGCTTTGGGCGACTGTAACCCTGCTTGTTTTACCTCAGCTTTAAGTTGCTCTACTGTAGCGAGATATTTCTCTGTATCGCGATTGGGTTCAATGGCTTTTACGCGATCGTATAATTTGGTTAAGCGGGGAAGTTCTTTTAAGTAAAAGTTTCGTAAGGGAATATAGCTGTAATCAAACAAAACTATCCCAAAATTTATTAATACCAAAAGTGCCATTCCGCGTTCAAACCAAATTTTGGGGCAAGATGTTTTGGTGCTGGCTAGGAATTTGGCTAAGGATGGCATAATTTAGAGTTAATTTATTAGTAAGTATTGTTTAAGCTAACGCGCAAATAAACTTGTACATTTTTAATTGAGATAAAAGTTATCAAACCCTATAACCCTCCCTCCTCCCTCCTCCCTCCTCCCTCCTCTCCCCCTCAAACAGAAAATTTAGAAACACAACAATTTAATAAACTGCTAAGGCTGAGGTTGCTTAGAATTAAAGTATTAATGAGTAAGACGGGTTTAAGATCTATGTGGGGTAGTTTAGTAAGCACTTTTGCATTAGTTACATTAAGTTTAGCAATCAGCTTATTTTATTACGATCCAGCCTTAGCTATCCGCAGCCGTAACTACACCAATAGTGAGTTCCGTACTTTATTGCGTAGTTTAGGATATCAGGTGGATTTGGGAGAGACGCTGAATGATACAGCGAGTAAAAGAGCAATTCGAGAATTTCAGGAGCAAAATAAGCTTTCTGTTGATGGCACAGTCAACTCCCAAACTCAGGATTTGGCGGCTGATTTGATTGTTAATCTTCAAAATAACTTGAATGTGGTGGTTCAACCAGATCCACCTTTACCTAATAATGAGTTTTATGGTCCTCGTACTGAAGCGGCGATTAGAGAGTTTCAAAGAAGATTTCTGCTACCAGAAACTGGGATTGCTAGTTTAGAGGTTCGGCAGAAGCTTAATCAAGAAGCTAGAAATGTTTCGGGGTATAAGTAGAAAATTATCCTGAGTCAACGCGAGTTAAACATCTTACCCCACCCCCCAACCCCCTCCCCTTATCAAGGGGAGGGGGAGATTTTCGGGTTTATATTTTTTAAGGTGGAGTTAATTAGTCAGCAAAGCCTGATTATTTATGGCTTTGTCCTACTCCCTTGCCGCCCAAAGAATATTTATTTGAAAAACCGCCAAGACACCAAGGAAGCCAAGCAAGAAGAAGAATATAATCGGTAATCTTGAGCGTGGGAAGGGAGTAATCACCAATCCTCAAACTATTAAAACTTAGCTTCTTGGGGTATCGGTGTCCCTTTTGGTTCAGGCATAGCTGGACGATTTTGGTAGGGTAGGGGAATGTATAGCACAGAAGGTCGTCCACCTTGAGATTGGGGATATAATTCCATCAGGTTATAGATTGACATTGGTAGCCCTTCTGTGATCGGCATACCAAGTTGTGATGCTTCCTCAACAGTTACGGGATAATCATGGGTGACTTGTCCTGTGGTGAGGGCATCAATAATTTTTTCAATGTTTTCCGTAGCGATTTTTTGCTGGGGAATATTATCTTGGAGCAGAGTACGCACAAATCTTTGTACTTGTTGAATTGCTTTGCGCGATAAATCTGCCATGATCAAGGTTTGGTCGTCAATGTCTCCAATGGGTTTATCTTGAACTACTTTGAGAATACTCGCTGCGGGAAAGTTACCTAATTGGGGATCAACTGGACCTAAAACGGCGTTGGCATCCATAACTATTTCATCGGCTGCTAAGGCTAACATTGTGCCGCCACTCATGGCATAGTGAGGTACAAATACGGTTACTTTAGCTGGATGTCTAATTAATGCTCTGGCAATTTGTTCGGTAGCAAGAACTAATCCGCCAGGAGTATGTAAAATTAAATCAATAGGTACATCTGGAGGTGTTAAACGAATTGCTCTTAGTACCTGTTCTGAGTCTTCAATTGTAATATAACGAGATATAGGAATTCCTAATAAACTGATCGATTCTTGGCGGTGAATTAGTAAAATTACTCTACTGTTACGTCCTCGCTCAAACTCTTGCAATGCTTGAACTCGCCTAGCTTCTAATTGGCGACGTTGCCACATGGGTTGAAAAGAACTGAATAGTAAAATCACCCAGAATATGTCAAAAAAATTAAAGTTCATTTGTCAAGGAAAAATCAGGTATTTTTCCCTATTGTTTCAATTGCGGGTGATTTAAAGCTCTATCTGTAGTGCTAGATTAACAAAATAAGGACTTACTTCTATATCCCCCTAAATCCCCCTTAAAAAGGGGGACTTTGAATTCCGCCCTTTTTAAGGGGGCTAGTTCTGATCTAGATTTCAAGTAAGTCATAAAAATCTAACTACAGATACACTAAATGCCGGGGCAACCACAGGGGGTTTGCCCCTACAGATGGTATTTATTTTCATAATTTGGGTAAGTTTTGTACTTGACACATTTAGTTAAATATTTGATTGCAAACCGACTCGGAATGTTAAACCAGGCTGATAAATCCGATTAGCTTTTTCGTAGGTGACATCTGCTAAATTTTCTAGATATAAGTTTAAACCTAGATTTTTAGTCAAAGGAATACGGCTAGTTAAATCTAAGTTTAAATATGCTGGAGAAAAATCTGTAGTTTGTTCGCCAGGATTATTAAAAAAAGCTCGGCGTGAGCCACTGTAATAACTACCCAATAAATTTAACTGCCATCCCTGACGCTCATAACCAATTCCTAGTTGTGCGACGGAAAAGGGAATTAAACCTAACTGCAAGCCTTTTTCGGCTCCTGTTTCAATTTTTGCATCTGTATAAGTGTAGTTAAGAAATGTTGACCATGCAGGAGTGATTCTATATCTAAGTGCTGCTTCTAATCCGTTGGTATTTACTAGACCGATATTAGCCCATTTACCTGTTTGTACTCCTAATCTGTCGTTTAAACTACTACCAAAGTAAGTAAATTGTCCTGTTAGTTTAGGTGAAAAATTAATATCTAATCCTGCTGTCCAAGAAGAACCTGTTTCTGGTTTTAAGTCGGGGTTGGGCAGCCAGTTATGAACGGTATCATATATATATAATTGATCTAGACCAGGGTTGCGTTGTTCTGAAGCCCAGCTACCTCGTATAGCAAGGTTTGAAGTGATAGCTAATTTTGTTCCGAAGGTGGGATTTAAATAAGTGCCAAATTCGCTGTCAATGTTTTGTCTTAAACCTAGTTCTACTTGGATGCTGTCGTTAGGTTTCCAAGTATTTAGAGCAAATATTGCTGATTGAAGTCTATTTTTATTTTCGGTTTCATTAAGGTCAATTCGATTAGGTGCTGTACTAATTACTTCACCTGTTAAGTAGGAGTTTTTTAAGTCTAAACCCCATGTAAAATTATAGGGTTGGGCAAGTTGCCATTGATGTTCTATTCTAGCTGCGATCGCGCGTGAATTTAATGTCCCTGTTCGATAATATATGTTTTGTGTTGGTCCATAAGTATTAAAGTAGTCTTGATTATAGGATAAGGTAGTTTTGAGGACTGAATTATCGCCATTACCTAATAATGTTTCTGAGGATAAACCAAGGTTTAAAGTATCGTGATCTAGTCGGTCTCTCTGTAAGGGAAAACCAAAATAAAGTAGACCACGACGGCTGCTGATTGTGTAAGCATTTAAATTGATAGTGTTTCTAGTATTTAAAGGAAATGTTAAGTTCCCATAGTAGTTGCTAGTGGCAATATCTCCATTAAATAAAAGACCATCTGAGTCACGATTAGCTGCGCCAGCAGGTACAGGATAACGGTTATCTGCTGATAATTTTTCATATCCTAAGTTAAAGTTTGCAGCACCAATTTTACTACCATAGCTAAGGCGATAGTTAGATTGATTGAAAGATCCATATTCAGCGACACCATTTACTCGCGGAGATATTTGATTTTGTTTGGTAATAATATTAACTACTCCGCCAAATGCTTCTGAACCATAAAGGGTGGAACTTGTACCACTAGATAATTCGACTCTTTCAATGGATTCTACGGGGATGCTATTGAGATCTGTAGCGCCATGATAAGTGTTAATATTGCTGCCAATTGGTCTACCATTCATCAGGAATACAGACTGATTTATTGAGTGTCCTCGGTAATATGTTCCTGTATGAATGTCTGCGCCAAAACCAACATCATTTATGGCAAATCCAGGTAATCCTTTTAATGCTTCTGCGAGACTATTAGAGCCTTGTTTTTGAATTTCTGATTGAGAAATTGTATAAACAGGGGTAGATGTTTGTCTTCTCTGACTGGTGACGATGATTTCTTGAATTGTGGGATCGTAAATTTCATTGTTAGCTCTTGGTAGTGTCGGAGTAGGCTGATTAGTTGTTAATGTAGGGTTAGACTGATTAAGTGTAGTATTAGCTGGGATACTTAAACTAAAAATTAGAGTGCGATCGCTCTTAATGACACCTACTGTTGGCACAGCCGATTTACCAGTTACTATTACCTGAAGTTGGTTATTGGCTGTTTGATTAATAGTTAAGGCGCTAATTTCTGAGGATGGGTTATTTTGATGAAAAATATTGCCTTGAGGTAAACGTAACTGAGTATTAGGAATTTCAGTAGTAATAGTTTTGTCAAAACTGGATGTTGACACCTGAGAGGATACGTCACCATTAGTTTGTAAAATCAGATTAAGACCACTGGGAGTTTGCTTAATCTGAATACCAGTTACTTGCACAATAGCTGGAACTGACTGTGCTATTAACCTATTGACGTGAGGCTGGTTCTGAAAATTTGTGGATGGGTTGATAGTGGTAGCAGTTGGTTCTACAACTTCATGGGCGATCGCACTTTGGGTTTTCACACCAGCAGCTAAGATTAACTTGGCACTCACAATAGCTAAACTTAGTTTGAGAGCGTTGCTGACAATTTTTGACATCAAATCTACTATTACATCGCGACAGTCCCTTATTCTGTGTTGAGCTATTGATAGTGTCAAAAGACAAGCTGTCAAATATGAAATGGTATTGTCAAAATGGGCAGGAGAGACAGCAGCAGCCAAGCCCATAACCATGATGGTGCTTCGTCGCTCAAATCTGGTGATAACAAAGCTTCAATACGTTCTTCTAAGCGGGTTTGGATTGTATCATTGAACCCAGCATAATGTGTGGTGATTAAAGGCGATCGCACAACCAATAGCAAAGATTCTGCCAATATTAAAGCATCAACTTGTTTTGCAGCCCAGCGATCTGCCCGCAGTTCGCGCAGCAACAATAATTCCTGCCAAATAATATTGGTTTTAGGCAGCCAAAATGTGAATTGACGAATACATCCCAACCAAAAGAACCAAAAGGTATCACGATAGTAATAATGTGCTTGTTCGTGGCTAATAACTGCCTCAATCTGTTCTGCATCAAGGGATTGTAGCAATCCCTGACTAACTACTAATTCAGGTTGCCAAAAGCCAACTTGAGCCGCAAACAATTCTGGTGTGTCTATAACCCGTCCAGATTTACCTGCAATGGTAATGAGAGGATAAGTGCGAACTTTTTGTAGCGAGATCCATCCCTGCCAAAATAAATAACAGATGGTTATTCCTGCAAATACCAAAAATAACAGAGCAATATGGCAGCCAATCCAACCAACAGGTCGCCATAACATTGTGCCATGATGCCCCATACATAAAACAGTCAGACTCGTGACGATAATTAACAGTGGCGGGAAGACAAATGCTATTAATGTTTGTTGCCAACGCTTTAGCCAAGTTTTATGAGATCTAAACCAATAAACTCTATAGAGCATTGCTAAACCAACTGCTATCAAAATTATGCTGAGGTGCATTATTTTTCCTCCCTAGCTTGACGCGCTGCTGTGATTTTTTGGGTAATCGCCTCAAGTTGTTCTAGGCTCGCTATATCTAAACTATCGGCAAAGGTTGCTACAACATCAGGATTACTGACAGCTAAAAACTGTTGCAATTGATTATGGGAATGTATGGCTTGTGCTTCTTGTTGTGATAGTAGCGGTTGCCATTTAAAAGTACGTTCGCTGCGATCGCATATTAACCAACCTTTTTGAGTGAGGCGATTTAGCACGGTTGTAACTGAGGTGTATGCTAGTTCTCGATCTGGATCGGCAAGCAGGCGATCGTGAATATCCTTAACCGTAGCCGACCCTAAACTCCAGACTAAATGGAGAATTTCAGACTCTAAAGGACCTAGAGAAAGCTGAGATGGGCGATGCTCAGGTAAGGGGGACATATAAGGTAGAAGGCAATAGGGAATAGGAAATGGGGGAAAGTTTCAACAACTTTATCACTATAGGCTGGGGCGTTTAAGAAATTAAACGTATCAACAATAAAACTTACGCAGAGATCCCCCTAAATCCCCCTTAAAAAGGGGGACTTTGAATTTCCCCCCTTTTTAAGGAGGGTAGGGGAGATAAAGGTTTCAAGCATGAGAGTGCGTAAGTCCTAAACAATATACATAGGCAGTCGCAACTGAGTTTGACGGCTTGTCTTTTGACATTCTTTATGCTTGTGGTTGATAGTTATTTTGCCTCGATCTTTGGCAAAGGGCAATGAGTAAATTTGACACAACTTTGAACGCATCACAAATCGCTGAACCTCCCAGCAATCGCTTTTATCGCACGGTTTGGCGATGGCATTTCTATGCAGGCTTGTTTGTAATTCCTTTGATGTTGATTTTGTCAATTACAGGCATCATCTACTTGTTCAAACCACAATTAGATGCAGCCATGTATCACCAGCAAATGTTTGTGCAGCCTGCGGATGTGGTGATCCCTTATACTCAACAGGTGGCAGTTGTTCAACAAACTTATCCCGATGCCAAGGTCACAAAGTTTACGCCCAGTGTTGCGTCTAACCGTAGTGCTGAAGTGGCGATCGCCACTAAAGATGAACGAACCCTAGCCGTTTTTGTCAATCCTTATACTGGGAAAATCTTAGGGGAACGGGATGAAAACAATAATCTCCAAGCGATCGCCCGTAAGATTCACGGTGAACTAGCGATCGGCAAGTTGGGAGATTATTTAGTAGAGCTTGCATCCTGTTGGGGACTTGTACTACTGATTAGTGGATTATATCTCTGGTTTCCTCGCCACAAATTAACTTTTTTAGGGACATTGATTCCGCGTGTTTGGAGCCGAAATAAGCGGGTGTTTTGGCGCGACTTGCACGCCGTTTCTGGCTTTTATGGTGTATTGTTGATTGGCTTTTTAATTCTTAGCGGACTACCCTGGACAGGTTTTTGGGGAGATACTTTTGCTCGTTTGTCGAGCCACTACCCTGCTCAAATGTGGGATAATGTGCCGAAATCGACAGCACTCACAGGGTTACTCAATCAGCAAGGCAATCAAGTTGTGCCTTGGGCAGTTGAGCAATTACCAATGCCTAAATCTAGCACATCTGGACATGAACATCATTCAGGCAACAAGGAAACATCTATAAAAGGAATTCCGGCTGGCAAATCGGTAAATCTAGATGATATTGTGAGTTTAGCTAAAGCCAAAGGCGCACCTGCTGGCTTTAGTGTGAGTTTTCCCGAATCCGCAACGGGAGTATATACGGTTTCGGCATTTCCAAATAATCCAG
>JBARVL010000012.1:0-2017 GCA_049646245.1 Crinalium sp.
GGAAATTCAGCCAGAGTTAGCCGGAGATTATATCAGTTATATTTTAGCGATCGCTTAAATTAACACAGCTTAATTATGGCATTCTTAGGTAGTTAATTACAATTACTCAAGAATGGATGCACAATTACTTGTAAATGGCATTGCAGTAGGCAGTATTATCGCTCTCGCTGCTGTGGGACTAACGCTTACTTATGGGATTTTGCGGCTTTCCAACTTTGCTCACGGCGACTTTATGACGTTGGGTGCTTATCTCACTTGGTTAGCTAATAGAAGTGGGGTAAATATCTGGATATCAATGATTGTAGGTGCGGCTGTTACTGTCGGGGCAATGTTGTTGTGTGAAAAGGTGCTGTGGAAACCTATGCGCGATCGCCGTGCGGATGGTACTACCCTAATTATTATTTCCATCGGGCTTGCCTTATTTATCCGCAATGGCATCATCTTAATTTGGGGAGGAAATAACCAATCCTACGATTTACCCATTGCTTCTGCTTTATCAATTGCGGGGCTAAGAATACCTCAAAATCAGCTTATTGTGATGGGTTTAGCTGTAGCGGCAATTGTGGGGCTACACTTTTTGCTACAAAATACCAAAATTGGTAAAGCGATGCGGGCTGTAGCGGATGATATTGACTTAGCTCGTGTAACAGGAATTAACGTTGAGCGCGTGGTGTTGTGGACTTGGGTAATTACGGGTGTTTTTACTGCCTTGGGTGGGTCAATGTATGGACTTGTTACAGGCATACGCCCGAACATGGGTTGGTTTTTGATTTTACCGATGTTCGCCTCAGTGATTTTGGGTGGAATTGGCAACCCTTACGGTGCGATCGCAGGTGCTTTGGTAATTGGTATCGCTCAAGAACTCAGCGTCCCTCTACTGGGTTCACAATACAAGTTAGGGGTAGCACTCCTAATTATGGTTTTAATACTGCTGTTCCGTCCCCAGGGCTTGTTTAAAGGCACTATTTAAACCAATATGTCTGCTTGCAAGAAGTCTAATTAAGGATGAAGGATGAAATAGTGTTGAAGTGAGAGTCAAGAAAAACAGAACTACCATCAGCAATTTCATCCTTCACACTTCTTAATTCACAGTTTGATTGTCTGTCGTGTTAACTACGGATTTAGTAGGTGGAAGTAAATCCCTGCAACCAAGAAGTTCCCAGCTAACAAGATCAATAAAACAGTGGTACGAAAGGGGTAGGGGGGATTGCTGGTTTTGGTAACAGAACCTGTGGGTTTCTTTGCTTGAGTAGCCATAAAGTGAACTCCTAATTTATTTTCCTTACTTAGAAATACCAAAGAGCGTTCCCTAATAACACAATCCATCAGGGAGATTTTTGAAAATCTTCCTACCCCTCCCCCCTCTCTCCTCTCTCCTCTCCGTTTTCACCCGCATGGTAGGAACTGCGTACTAATGGCGCAGAACGAACATGAGCAAATCCCAGATCGCGTGCGATCGCACCTAAATTATCGAATTCTTCAGGTGTCCAGTATTTTTGCACTGGCAGATGTTCTAGGGAAGGGCGCATATATTGACCCAAAGTAATGCGATCGCAACCAGCACTTCGCATATCCACCATCGCTTCTATAATTTCCGCTTCTGTCTCCCCATGTCCCAGCATCAACCCAGATTTAGTCGGGATAGTAGGGTCAATTTCTTTTACAAAACGTAACACATCGAGCGATCGCTCATACTGCGCCCCCCGCCTCACCCTTCCTTGCAATCTTTTTACCGTCTCAATATTGTGGTTATAACAAGCAGGTTTAGCTTTAACCACCGTCGCCACCCGTTGACGTTGTTGCTCTACTTGGGTCATTTCACCCGTAACGCGCCCACCCCAAAAATCAGGTGTCAGTAACTCAATCTGTGTTTCTGGGTTTAACTCACGTATCGCCGCCATTGTTTTTACAAACCAACCCGCCCCTTGATCCGGTAAATCATCCCTAGCTACAGAAGTTAGCACCACATAGCGCAAACCTAGTAACTGTACAGACTCCGCAACATGATGTGGTTCTT
>JBARVL010000013.1:0-21311 GCA_049646245.1 Crinalium sp.
ATTATTTGATTGATGGTTTTATTCCTCGTAGTCGCCGTACTCTTCATCATCATCCATATTATTTTGTATGGGGATAGCAGCAACGATCGCATCAATTACTTTTGCTACCTGGATAACTTCTAACCCAACGTCAGGGAAATTTTGACCTTTAGGTATAATTGCGCGTTTAAATCCTAATTTGGCAGCTTCTTTAAGTCGTAATTCCATTTGAGAAACTGCACGAACTTGTCCGCCTAAACCGACTTCGCCAATTAAAACAGTACCAGCATCAACAACGCGATCGCGGAAACTCGCCACAACTGCGATCGCAATTCCTAAATCTACTGCTGGTTCTTCCACATTTAAACCACCTGCGGAAGCAACATAAACATCCAATTTCGATAGCGGAATACCCACTCTTTTTTCTAAAACTGCCAAAATTTGCAGTAGTCGGTTATAGTCAACGCCAGTAGTAGAACGACGTGGCGAAGAATAGCTAGTTGGACTTACCAAAGCTTGCAACTCTACCACAATTGGGCGCGTACCTTCACAAGCAACTACAATAGACGTACCAGGAGCCATATCATCACGGTTGCCTAAAAATAGCTCAGAAGGGTTTGATACTTCTCGTAAACCGCGATCGATCATTTCAAAAACGCCGATTTCGTGGGTAGCACCAAAGCGGTTTTTAACCGAGCGTAGCAGACGATGAGAAGCAAAGCGATCGCCTTCAAAATACAATACTGTATCAACCAAATGTTCCAGCACTTTTGGCCCTGCGATCGCGCCCTCTTTAGTAACATGACCTACAATCAACAGCGTAATATCTTCCCGCTTCGCCACCTGCATCAGTGCTGAGGTACATTCCCGCACCTGAGATACTGAACCTGGAGCCGATGTTAAAGTTGAAAAGTAAACAGTTTGAATACTATCAATCACCGCCACATGAGGCTTTAAAGATTCTAATTCCTTCAGAATCTCCTCTAAATCTGTTTCCGCCAACGCATACAAATTGCGATCGCTAGTAGCAGGCTTAATAACTATCTCAGATGAGGTTTGTAAACTAATATCTGCTTCAATTGTTACGTGACCATTCTCACTTGCTGTATCCAGAGAAGATGAGACAGCATGATCTGCTATATCTTCTTCAGCAGAATTACCAACACCCAAGCGAGAAGCTCTTAGTTTAATTTGCTGTCCTGATTCTTCCCCAGAAACATACAGGATGCGGAAATTTTCGGACAAACTATTAGCTACTTGAAGCAATAAAGTTGATTTACCAATCCCAGGATCACCACCAATTAATACTAGAGAACCTGGAACAATCCCACCACCCAATACTCTATCTAACTCTCCGTATCCCGATGCCCATCGGGGTTGGTCTCTCTCCGTGATATCAGCAAATTTAATCGACGCTCGCGGTTGAGGTGATTTTGGCGATTTACTATTACCTCGTGATTGAGATTGCCAACCATTGCGGCTAGTAGAATTACTGGACGCTGTAGTAACCTGCTCATCCAAGGAATTGTAAGTGCCACAAGAGGGACATTTCCCAAACCATTGTGAGGATTCTGCACCGCAGGCGTTACAAAAATAAGACGTTTTTGGCTTTGCCATTCCGAATTGTTAAAGAAATTTAAGTTGCGTTAATGTAAAGAAAAGTTAAAAAGGTGAGTAGATAAGGGTTTCAAGCTTTTATTTGTTACTCTCATACAATGATATGTTAAAGATAAGGTATAAAAAATTAATGTTCAGAAACAACAGAAACTAGGAGCATTGAAGAGCTTGGAAAGCCACAAAGAAAAAATCCTGGTAGTAGACGATGAAGCCAGCATTCGTCGGATCTTAGAAACTCGACTATCAATGATTGGCTACGATGTAGTCACTGCTGCCGATGGAGAGGAAGCCCTAGAGACTTTTCGCAAAGCTGAACCGGATTTAGTAGTGTTGGATGTAATGATGCCAAAGCTTGATGGCTATGGTGTTTGTCAGGAATTGCGAAAAGAATCTGATGTTCCCATCATTATGCTAACGGCTTTAGGAGATGTCGCAGACCGCATCACAGGTTTAGAGCTAGGCGCAGACGACTATGTTGTTAAGCCTTTTTCTCCTAAAGAATTGGAAGCCCGTATTCGTTCAGTTTTACGGCGGGTAGATAAAATAGGTGGTTCCGGTATTCCCAGTTCCGGTGTCATCTTGGTGGGCAATATTAAAATTGACACTAATAAACGGCAGGTTTATAAAGGCGACGAACGCATCCGACTCACAGGGATGGAGTTCAGCTTGCTGGAATTATTAGTTAGTCGTTCAGGGGAACCATTTTCACGTTCAGAAATCTTGCAAGAAGTTTGGGGTTATACTCCCGAACGTCACGTAGATACGCGGGTGGTAGATGTCCATATTTCGCGCTTACGGGCTAAGTTGGAAGATGATCCGAGCAATCCAGAGTTGATTCTGACAGCAAGGGGTACAGGCTATTTATTCCAACGAATTATAGATCCTGATGATTGACACTCCCCGGACGCTCTGCCACAGGGATTCTTCATTCAACGAGTCCACTTACTTAAAGCTCCTTGCGGTACTTTAAGTAGAGGTGGTTCTCTCCTGAAGCGTTAACTTTCCCCATGCCCTGGGGTAGTTGGCTTAAAACCAAATTTTGTTTGTTAGAGACGCGAAATTTCGCGTCTTTACAATGCTAGTCGTCTAGTTCCTGTGAATCTTTTACCTACTTTCAGGTGGCTCAACTATTAAGTCGAGCGACTAGAACAACGAAGTAGAACCCATGATTCAGTTGTCAAGGTACAGCGTCTGCTCACGCACGGCAGCAATCGGGTTTTTTAAGTGGTTTATTACCCTTCCACGCTAATTATTATATCAGAATCCTAGTAGGTAACTGCTAATCGCTAACTTATGGCTAAACCAGATCAAAATCAGGTATTGCGACGTTTACCATTGTTTGCAGGTAGTTTAGCTGGCGTTTTGTTATTCATCAACCGCTTGCTAACACCGGAACTCACAAATTCCCAGGCGCGTTCTGATGCAGTAGGCGTGATTGTTACTGCATTCTTAATTTTGACTGGTTTATTGTGGCAGCAGGTGCAGTCACGCACTCCCGATGCAGTTAATTTGATTGGGGAAGAAGGTTTTGAACTATCACCAACATTGCCAGATGCGGTAAAAACAGAACTAGCTTGGGCATCGCATTTATTGTTAACTAATACTGTGACGCGATCGCTCGTAATTTTAGATCAAGGTAAAGTACTGTTACGGCGTGGGGTTTTAGGTGTCAACTCTGATGTTAAGCCAGGAGCAATTTTACAGCGTGTATTAGATAAACAGAAGCCTGTTTATTTAGTAGATTTGAAAGCTTATCCAGGCAGAATAGAATTTGATTACTTGCCAGAAAATACCCAAGGCGTAATTTGTCAACCTATTGGCGATCGAGGTGTGTTAATTTTAGGAGCAAATGCGCCTCGCAGTTATACAAAACAAGATGAAAATTGGATAAAGGGAATTGCTGATAAATTGGCAAATACTCTTAGCAGTTATTCAGAAATGCCCGCAGAAATGCCCGCAGAAATATCCGCAGAAATGCCCGCAGAAATGCCCGCAGGCTAAAGCCTGGGGCTATACAAACGAAGCCCGCCTGCGCGGGCTATTTTAAAATTAGATCTAAGGTATACGCAATTTATGAGTTTAACTGTTGTCTACTGGCTGCTAGTTGCTGTGATGGTTGTTGGTGTAATTGGCGCTGTAATTCCTGGTATTCCTGGATCTAGCTTAATTGTCGGGGCAATTATTATCTGGGGGGCAGTTAACGGTTTTAGTACTGTAGGTTTGCCGCTAGGAGTCGCCGTTGTCGTTTTTCTGCTCAGTATCGGCATTGATTTTTTAGCTACCTATTGGGGAGCAAAACAAGCTGGAGCGAGTAACTGGGGACAAATAGGGGCAGTAGTAGGCTTATTTTTAGGATTTTTTGGCTTATTGCCAGCTTTACCCATTGGAGGTCCATTATTAGGTATTGTGCTTGGACCATTATTAGGTGCAATTGTAGGAGAATTTATTTACAGACGAGAGTTAGAATTTGAACCTAGACTTAAGCAATCTTTTAAAGCAGGTGTTGGTATTGTCGTAGGTACAGTAGTTGGGCGATTAATTCAAGGTATATTAGCGATCGCAGCTATTACAGTTTTCTTAGTCACCACCTGGCAAATGGGAGTAGGTACATAAAGATCTTACCTTTGCGATCCTTTGCGTATACCTTTGCGATCCTTTGCGTTAAAAAAATAAATATTCATCCCACCAGACAACCCTGAAAAACTAAGGCGGTAATTACCCGCCTTATATTTAATCAAGAAGCATAAACTTTGTGATAATAAGCTTGATACTCTGGTGATAACAACGGTTCCCACCAATCACGGTTATTAAGATACCACTCCACAGTTTTACGCAAACCTTCTTCCACAGTTACAGAAGGACTCCAGCCTAACTCAGTTTTAATCTTAGTCGCATTAATTGCATAACGGCGATCGTGTCCCAACCTATCTTTAACAAACGTAATTAACTTACTAGCAGGGCGCACAGGCAATTTTATATCTGCTTCATCCATTAGCTGACAAAGAGTTGTTACTAAATCAATATTCTTAACTTCGTTATTGCCACCAATATTATAAGTTTGTCCTGGTACACCTTTATGGATAACTACATCTAAAGCTGCACAATGATCGCCAACATATAACCAATCTCTCACATTTTGACCATCTCCGTAAACAGGTAATGGTTTACCCATTAAGATGTTGATACACATCAAGGGGATTAACTTTTCAGGAAAGTGATAAAGTCCATAATTATTAGAGCAATTAGTGATAATTGTAGGTAAACCGTAGGTGTGATAATAGGCGCGTACTAAATGATCGCTACCAGCTTTAGAAGCAGAATAAGGACTATTAGGTGCGTAAGGTGTAGTTTCTGTAAAAGCTGGGGCATCTGGTGTTAGACTGCCGTAGACTTCATCTGTAGAAACGTGCAAAAATACTGGATGTTCGCTGCTAGTTGTAGCTTGATTTAGTGTTTGCCAGTGTTTTTTGAAAGCTTCTAGTAGAGTTAATGTGCCAACAACGTTAGTTTGTATAAATGCGTCTGGTGCTAAAATTGAGCGATCGACGTGAGATTCAGCCGCAAAGTGGGCTATTGTATTTAGGTTTTCTGTATATAGTAATTCGTCTATCAGGGCGCGATCGCAGATATTTCCCTGCACAAAGCGAAAATTGTCCCGCCCCTCCAAACCCTTTAAATTAGCCTGATTACCCGCGTAGGTAAGGGCATCTAGAACCACTATACGGTCATCGGGATAGCGATCGCACCAGTGATGGACAAAATTGGAACCAATAAACCCTGCGCCACCTGTCACCAATAACCGACGTGGTATCCTTACAACATCAACACTTACGTTGTTTTGCATAACAATATAAATCTCCAAACTTGATTGTAAACTAATTTCCAAATAAGCTTAAAATCTGGTGATAAGTAGGTTAGCCTAATTCAACATAAAACTTTCTGCCCTACCCATACCATACCCATGATTACTGTTAACTGTTAACTGTTTCAAGCTTAGTTAGCCTTTCTAAGTCCTCAAATAGATGAATACATAGATAATTTCACCTAATTGGGGTTAGCATTGTTCAGGCGTATTATTTAAACATGATCGTGGCGTGAGGAAATAAATCAGGAATATGCAAGAACTTTTCACTTTAGCCCAAAACGGTAACGAACAAGCAATTTCAGCTATCATTAACCAGGCTTTCAATAACAAAGACATAACCGTACAGTGTTACCGCCATGATACTTGCCTCTACGTTGTACTGGTATCTGCTGAAGCACCCGCACAATCTTACTGTATCAAATTGATTAGCAATGAGCTAAACCATTTACAAACTAAATTGCTTAAAACCGTTCAGGTTTATGGGCGACAAAACAACCAAACAGATCACATTTGGACTCAAACATTTGAGTTACAGGAAATACCAGATTCCCGTTCCAGTTTCACAAAAACTTGGTTTAGTAAAAGTAGCCAGCAGCCAAAAGCCAAAACAACAAAACATACAACCAATTTATCATTATTATTATTAAGTTCTATTAGCTGGTTTTTGGTTAGTACATGGGGTTTAGCAGTGAAATCTCAACCAGATACAGTAATAGATAATCCTCCCCTTACAGAAACAACAGTAGATTTAAGCAATTTATTTACTGCACCAAATAATACATTTTCAATCTCAACACCTTCTGATAAGTTTAATTCAAATAACAAAGCAGATACTTCGGCAGAAAAAGACAATAAATCTGCTGAGAAATCAGAAAAGCCTGCTCCACAACCTGAAGCGAAACAATCATCTATTGAATCGCCTCAATTAGCAGAAACACCCGCTACTCCTGCAAAAAACAACAATAAATCTGCTGAGAAATCTGAAGCCAAATCCTCATCTACTGAACAGCCTCAATTAGCAGAAACATCCGATACTTCTGTGAAAAAAGACAATAAATCTGATGCCAAATCAGAAAAACCTGCTGAAAAATCTGAAGCCAAACCATTATCAAATAAATCAACTAAAAATAACAATTCAACTAAAGCTAAGAAATTATTTAATTCCACGACTGAAATTAAGGCAAAATCAGATGAGCCTTCAAAATCAAAAACTCAATCATTAACAACTAAGCCAGCCTCCAAATCTCCTTCTCAGAATACATCTTCTACGGATACTACATTAGATAAAAAATCCTCTACTTCTGAACAAAATACACAAACGTCTGAAGCTGCACCTGATAAATTATCTGTAACTCCTAAACCTACTACTGAATCTTCTACGAAAGAAAAATCTACTGTTCCTGCTACATCAACACCAGCATCTCCAGCCAGCCAGACTAAACCTCAAACTTCCACACAAGACAACCCTGCTGATACTTCAGGGACAACTAATCAATCATCAAAAACTGAGCCGAATCCTAAATCTTTACCAGATGATAAATCTAACCCGAATCCTGAAGCAATTGAGGATAAATTAAAGCCTAATCCGGCTGATAAATCTGACCAAAATCAAAAATCTCCTGATGATTTGCCAGCAGCAGATAAATCCTCAAAACCTAATTCTTCTTGGACATCCCCAACAGAGGATAAACCTGAAAAAAATCCTAAACCTCAACCTTCAGTACCATCTAATACTCCAAAAGCAGACACAACACCAACTCCTGAAAGTACTTCTCCGCCTTGGCTACCAAAAAACCCGTCTGAAGAAGATGCTGTTAATGACGCGCCTAAATCTCAGCCCACTTCCACACCTTCAATTGAGCAAAAACCAGCTAGTACTTCTCCTGAAAATTCTAAACCTGGCTCAATTTCTAAGCCACAAGCGCCAAAAAATGATGGTCATATTACTATCAAAGCTGTAGGTGATATCGTTCCTGGTACAAATTTCCCCAATAACCGATTACCAGACAAGAACAAAAT
This sequence comes from Crinalium sp., assembly GCA_049646245.1. Classification (GTDB taxonomy): domain Bacteria; phylum Cyanobacteriota; class Cyanobacteriia; order Cyanobacteriales; family PCC-9333; genus Crinalium. Next base: position 7,481 of record JBARVL010000013.1, read on the forward strand.
TTTTGAAAAAGTCCAAAAATCTTTGGATGGGGCTGATATTTTATTTGGAAATTTTGAAAGTACATTCACTAACTCTTCTAGAGTTGGTAAAGATACCAGCCGTCCAATGGTATTTGCTTTCAGGACACCACCGAAATTTGCTCAGGTGTTCAAAAAAACAGGTTTTAATGTTTTAAGTGTTGCCAATAACCATTCTTTAGATTTCTCTCAAGTTGGTTTTACTGACACCATGAAAACTATCACAAGCGCAGGCATGAAACCTGTTGGGAAGAAAAACGAAATTGTTTACAAGAAAGTAAAGGATATCCCCATTGCTTTTATTGGGTTTAGTTCTCTAGATGTCCATAATTCTTTACATGATTTAAAAGCAGCAAAAGCACTTGTTTTAGAAGCTAAACAAAAAGCCAAAATTGTCGTGATATCAGTTCATGGCGGTGCTGAAGGAACAGATGCCATGCGGGTACGAAATAAACAAGAAAATTTCTACGGAGAAAACCGAGGAAATATGGTTCTCTTTTCCCGCACTTTGATTGACAACGGTGCTGATTTGGTGTTAGGGCATGGTCCTCACGTTGTCAGAGCGATGGAATTATATAAAGGAAAAATGATTGCCTATTCACTAGGCAATTTTGTGGGTTACAGAACCTTATCGACAGCAGGAGATTTAGCGAAATCACTGGTTTTACAGGTAAAACTCAACTCCAATGGTAATTTTGTTTCTGGAAAAATTATTCCTGTGATGCTTGATAGGCAAGGTTTACCTTACCCAGATAAGCAATTAAATAGTGTGAAGTTAATCAGTAAGCTGACTAAGAGCGATTTTCCTAATACTGATTTGGCAATTAATCGCAAGGGAGAAATACACAGACAATTCAGGACTTATCGGTTTTTTACCTTAAATTTTGAAGAAAAACCAAGTTCCAAATCTAAAGCTTAAAATTGTACATACAGCAGATATAAGCTTTATGAAGTACAGATATACCCCACCCGCGCTACCGCGCACCCTCCCCTTGGTAAGGGGAGGGTTGGGGAGGGGTAGTTCTGATCTATGTTTTGGGCTTTCGGTGCGTAAGTTTTACTGCGCTTGAGTAGGACTAGCCGTTGCCTCAGAACAAAATTTGCTGTCGTATTCAAACTTGACATCAACTATGTAAGGTTGTGTTTTACCAATATTGTTTGGAAACTGTTTAGCTTTCAGCGTCTCCTGTGCTATTTGATTAAAAATAGGGTAGCCAGAACTTTTGATCAGGAATGGTTCCTCAGTTAGTTGCCCCTTGGCATCAACTAATACACCCATAACAGCAGTGCCAGCCAACTTATTTGGGCAGGCTTGTTCTGGATAAGCGGGACTAAAGGGAATTCTTGGGGCTTCTCCCTTCTGCAATTTTGCTAACAAATCAACAAAACTTTGCCCTAAGTCTTGGTCTTGCCCATCACGGGGTTTTGCTGCCCAAGCAGTAATATTCCTGAGTGCAGCCTCGTCAGTTGTACCAGTTTCGTTGCGAGTAATCTCCTGCTGCGACGGCTCAACAGTTGCTTGTGGTTGTGGTTGTGGCTGCTGTGCTATTGGTGTTGGTTCTGGGGTGGTTTGCGGTTCTGGAGTGGTATCTGTAACTTGTGGTTGAGATGAATTGTCAGGTTGTACTTCTGTCTTAGGTTCAGTATTTTCTGAGCTAGGTGCTTCAGTTTCCTTTACGTCTGGTTGAGGAAATTCTCGGAGAGCATTGAAGGGTTGATCGTCAATTTTGAACTGCGGAGAGATTTGCCTTCTAATCTGCAACCTTCTTTCTGGAGGGATTGGTGTAATTAATGGTCTTGGAGGTAAGCGCGGAACTGGCGGCGGAGTGTCCTCTCTATATATGGGCGGCAGTTGGATGAGGGGAATATTAGAAGAATAATTGCCTGGAGGCGGTAGCAATGGAACGGTAGGTAATGAGGTTATTGGGGGTGTAAGCGGTAATGGCTGTGTATTGGTAGTTAATGGTGGTAGGGATGTCGTTTGGGGCAGGCGAGCTTGTTCTGTTGGTGTTAATGCTACTACTTCGACACTTCGGCGTATATTCTGTTCTTCTTCTTTAGAAGCAGCAGATAAAGTAGGTAAACTCAGGGCTAATAAGCCGTGAATGCCGATGGAAATTAATGCCGCGATCGCACTAGGATTATGCAGCAATTCTGGTAAGTTTTGACTTGAAGGAAAATAAGACATAGCAGGTATTATTCGCTGCTTTTTAGCAATTCAAAATCAGATCTAAAAAATCTATCCCGTTTTCATATTAGTTTCAAAATTTACGTTCTGTAGTCACTTGGACAATTAACAAGGAAAAATAAGGCAATTTTAAGTTAGGGCGATCGCTTAATCCAGCATAAATCACTTGCTCTGGTAATGTTGCCCGTTCTACTATCCAACTACGTTCTAGCAAATTATATTGCTTCAACACCTTCCAAACATCTTCGTATACAGAACTGACCTTCATCAACACTACTACATCAGCCCACTCTAAAACGGCTTCTAGCTCCCTCACCGTATATAGTGCAGGTAATATCACTAAGCGTTGATCACGAATGGTTAACGGCACTCCCAAGGCTGCTACAGCAGCTAGTGGTGAGCAAATTCCTGGTACTGCTTCAACTAATGCTTCAGGATATAACTCTTGTAATGTCTGAGCTAAATAAGTAAAAGTACTATAAAAGCTAATATCGCCTTCTGCGACAAAAGCAACATCTTGACCTAATTTAAGATATTCCCAAACCTGCCCTGCCGAATCTTGCCAAGCTTGAGTTAGTACTGCGGTGTCATGTACATACGGAAAATGTAAACTTAGTTGTACTTGGTGAGGAACTAGCCAACGGTCTACAATTTGCTCTGCCATTCCTGGTTTACCATTAATTCCAGCCGGAAAAGCAACCACAGACACCCCTTGCAAAATTTTCAGTCCCTTAAAAGTAATTAATTCTGGGTCGCCTGGACCAACGCCGATACCGTAAAGCTTGCCTGTTTGCACAATAGAATCTACAATCCACAATTTAAATAAAGTTTATTCGTCGTGTTACCAACCGTCATTTTGCCTGGTTATTTGGAAGGTGCTAGAGCCTACCGTCCCCTAGAACAATCTTTAGAACAATTGGGTTCCCCCACTGTGACAGTACCATTGCGATCGCGCGATTGGTTTCCGACAGTGGGTGGTCGGTCGATGATACCAATCTTGCGACAACTTGACCAAACGGTAAAACAAGTTATGCAAAAATACAACGCTTCCCAGATTAACCTAATTGGTCACTCGGCTGGCGGTTGGATTTCACGCATTTATATAGGAGAACAACCTTATTGTATTCATGGGGATGTCACAGCAGATGCTGGATTATGGCACGCTCACCCTAATATTGCCACGTTAGTAACTCTCGGAACTCCCCATATTAGCGGTGAACGTTGGACACGCAAAAATCTAGATTTTGTCAAACTCAACTATCCAGGCGCTTTTTACCCCAACCTGCGTTATGTATGCGTCGCTGGTAAATCTATTTTTGGGGCTAGGCGGCGAGGTAGTTGGTTAGCTTACAGCAGTTATAAATTAACCTGTGGGCGGGGGGATACTTGGGGAGATGGGATCACACCTATTGAAGCCGCTCATCTCGATGGAGCAATTAATCTAACCATAGAGGGGGTTAAACATTCTCCTAAGTCGCCTGGAACTTGGTACGGTTCGCCAGATGCCATGAAAGCTTGGGTTTCCTATTTAGCTTGATAACAATTTACTTAGTAACCATTGAAACTTCTCAAATTGCTTGAATAATGGCAGCTTTTTCATAAAAGATTTCCAATGGTTAAATAATTTTTTCTTATAAAAACCATTAGGTAATTTATAAAATTTTAGGCTTTAATTTGAAACCTTGTCTACTCTCCAACTCGTTTGAGCAAAAAATTATCAAGTTATTAGATTAAGATTAAAGTATCTGGGCAAATTGACCATTAAAAAAAATAAATTATTTTGCATGAATAAAAATAGCCAGATAGTATTAATAATAAGCGATGACAATTTACTTCGCAATCAACTTCACTCACTTCTGGAAGAAGAGTATCTTGTCATTGAGGCAACTAATGCAAAGAAAGGATTAGCTGTTTGTACTAAAGCCTCGCCAGATATTATTTTATTAGATACTACACTCCCAGAAATAAATAGTTTTACCTGCTTAAAAGAACTCCGTCAACTTGACAGAGGTTCCCAAACGCCCATTGTGATGCTCACACATTTTGAAGATGAAAAATTTGTAGAGCAAGCTTTGGAAATGGGTGCTGATGACTGCATTAATAAACCGATTCATCGGGCAGAATTGCTCTTGCGTGTCAGCCGTTTGCTTAAAACAAATCAAACATTAGCGGAATTACGGCAAAAACAATACCAAAGAGAGCAATTAATCTGGAGAATTACGGAGCGTGTTCGCCAGTTTGGAGGGCTAGAAGAGATTTTCAATACTACAGTTAGTGAAGTGCAGCAATTTTTACAGTGCGATCGCGTCTTATTCTATCGCGTTTTTCCAGATGGACATGGTAAAGTGGTTGCTTCTGCTGTAGTTCCTGGTTGCCCTAGCCTTTTAGATGTAGATATAGATGACCCTTGTTTTAGAGTTAACTATTTAAAGTTATATCGTCAAGGACGAGTTCGTGCTATTGATGACATGGAGTCCGCTATTTTAGATCCTTGTTATGTCAAACTGATACAGCCGTTTCAAGTGAAAGCTAGTTTAGTAATACCGATTTTAGAGAGAGATGCTTTTTGGGGTCTACTAATTGCTCACACTTGTAAATCTACCAGGCATTGGCTCAAGGATGAAATAGAACTTTTACAACACTTGGCATCTCAGGTAAGTATTGCCCTCAATCAAGCTCAAAATTTAGAAATAATTCAAGCTTCTCTGGAAAAAGAGCAAGAACTAAACGAGCTTAAATCACGCTTTTTCTCCATGACATCCCATGATGTTCGTGTGCCTTTAAGTAGCATCTTAAACGCGGCAGAACTTATAGAACATTATGGTCATAACTTTAGCAGAGAAAAAACCGTTCGTTATGTTCAAAAAATTCAAACGGCTGTCAAAAAAATTGTTGATTTATTAGAAGATGCTAGAACAATTATCAAAGACATGGGGAGTAACTTAACTGTTAACTCTCAAAACGTCAATATTCCTAAACTTTGTCAAAACTTAGTTGCAGAGATGGAAAACATCACTAGCAAAAAACATTCAATTTATTTTCAGGCAACAGGTGATTTTACAAATACCTGCCTAGACGAAAAACTGTTAGGTTACATAATTACTAATTTACTGGAAAATGCCATTAAGTATTCGCCAGAAGGTGGCAAGATACTTTTTGAGATAAGTAATCAACATAACGTTGCTGTTTTTCGTATCCAAGATGAAGGCATTGGTATTCCTGATGAAGAGCAAACGCTCTTGTTTAATTATTCCCAGAGGGGAAGCAATGTGGGTAATATTACAGGTACAGGTATAGGGTTAGCTATTGTCAAAAATTGTGTAGACTTACATGGAGGTAATATTACTGTAAACAGCAAAGTTGGGATGGGAACTACCTTTACAGTCACAATTCCATCCCAGTGTCAAAACAATTAACAATTAACAATTAACAATTAACAATTAACAATTAACAATTAACAATTAACAATTAACAATTAACAATTAACAATCACCAGCCTTAAGGAATTTCCACCAAATTAGACGGGAGAGGAATTTCTTCTACTTCGGATAAATTTTCTAACGCCAAGCGTGAAGTAGGAGTAGCGCCAGATAAACGCTTCAATAACTTCGGTCTAGGATCGTGTAGTAAATAAATAATTTGATCGCCAGGTTGCCAATATTCTGTTGCTGGTACTACTTGCAAACGCTCATCTCGCTCTATTAATAACGGCACTAATTCCCCAGAATTAATTAATGCTTGCAGATGCACCTGTTGAAAAGAAAACCCAGCTTCTTTAAGCTTTGTTTTTCCTAACTTAACTTGACCATTACTTAAATACTCATTCCAAGTTTTAATAGACAACTGAGATAAAAATGCTTGCTGAACCTTAGTACTTTTATTCTCTGTAGTAGCATCATTATCACGGGGGAATACGGCTAAAACGCGGGGAGGACTAAATTCTTCTGCTGCCCTTTGAGCAAGTACAAAATTGACCTCACCATTATTGGTCATTGCCAGGAAAGTACCCACCGAACTTAGACCAGCTTCTTCTAAAACTTCTGTATCTAAACCACTGCTTAAATACACCCGTAAATTTTCCGCTTCAGCTAGGCGACAAGCTTCGGCATCTGTATCAATTAAAACTACAGATTCCCCCTTATCTTGAAATATCCGAGCAATCAAAATACTCAAGGGATTACAACCAATAATGATCGCACCAGTTGCCTGATGGGAAGTTATTTGCAGCCATTGTGCCACCCAACCTGCGGTCAATCCCTGCAAAAACACAGTTATGATGATTGTCAGAAAAACAAGTGCCTTAATAGCATCTCCACCGTTAATCCCTCGCTGAGTTAACAAGATGCTAAATAATGAAGCAACCGACGCGGAGACAATTCCCCTGGGTGCAACCCAACACAAAAATAACTTCTGCCGCCAGTTTAAATCGCTATCCCAAGTACACAACCCTATATTTAGCGGGCGGACAATAAACATTAAGGCTAAAACAGTAAAAACGCTTCCCCATCCCAAGGCGAACATACTGGCAATTGACAAGTCAGCCGAGAGGAGAATAAACAGTACTGAAACGCCTAAAATAGTCAATTGTCCTTTGAAGCGTCGTAACAGGCGTTCTTCTGGTACTGAGGAGTCACGGAGGACAATTCCTGCCATGACAGTTGCCATCAAACCTGACTCGCTACGGATTGTTTGGGCTAAAGCAAATAAACCCCAGAGTCCAGCCAACACCACCAAATTTTTTAATTCTTCGGAGAGAAAGTTAGCGTTTTTGAGCATCCAGCCCATCAACCAACCGCCAACAATACCGATCGCAGCACCAATTCCTAGCCTGATCATCAAACCAAGGAAAGCTTCAATCGGTGCAGTATCAGCATTCAAAATCGTATCTAGTACTACAACTGCCAGAATTGCGCCTACAGGGTCGATTAAAACGCCTTCTCCTTCTAGCAGGGTGGCAACTTGGCGATCTACTTTAACGTGCTTAAGTAAGGGACTAATGACTGTTGGTCCTGTGACGACAACCAAGGAAGCATAGAGAAATGCGATCGCCCAAGGAAATTCTCCCAACCAATGCGCCGCCATTCCCCCCCCAAGTAGGGTGATTAGTGTTCCAAAAGTGACTAAATTCCGCAAACTACTAGAAACTTTACCCAGTTCCTCTAGGTCTAGGTTTAATCCTCCTTCAAATAAAATAACTGCTACCGTTAAAGCGACAATTACTTCTAAACCAATGCCTAAGTCTTGGGGATGTAACAACCCGATGCCATCGTGACCAAGCAATATGCCCAGTATTAACAAAAAGACGATACTGGGAACTTTAATAAATTCAGCCAGCACTTGGGCTGTAATGCCTGCAATTACAGCTATAACTATTTGCAGGGTAATTTCAAAAGATGCTTCCATAGGCTTAGTTGTCCCAAACTACAAGCTTGGTTCTCAACTTGAGGGTTTAATTATAGAAAAGCTTTTACCAGTAAGTTTATTTATCAAGCATTTGTCCTAACCTCCCTGGCTACTGCTATACCTAAAATTAAAACTTTAGCATAGCTATTAAAACTGATCTTTTACTACATATCCCTGAAATATTTGTTTAAATACCCTGATTTTTAGATTTATGGCGTTTTTTAAATAAATCTGGCGTTACTAAACCTTGAGGGAAAAATATGGTTCCGATCACAATGAGTAACCCAAAAATAATCAACCGACCGTCACGCAAAAATCCCGCCAACCAATTCGGTAAACCTCCTGTATCCGCGATCGCTCTTAGCACTTCAGGCAAAGCTGTAAATACCATACCCCCTAAAACTGGTCCCAAAAAGGTTCTGCTACCACCAATTAACACCGATGTTAAATAGATAATACTGGCATCAAAAGTTCCCTGCCGCGCATTCCAAGTATTGAGAAAATGGGCGCTAACAGCCCCAACAACACCCGCTAAAATAGCTCCTAATGTGAATGCTAATACTTTATAGTAAGTTGGGTTAATGCCCATCGCACCAGCCGCTAATTCATCTTCACGAATAGCAATAAACGCCCGTCCTACGCGAATGCGCTCTAGACGATAGAGAATTATCATACTCATAAAGAGCAAAGGCACTGCAATCCATAAATATTCAATAGGCGTTTGAAAAGGTTGGGGAATACCAAATATCCCTACAGCGCCTCCAGTAATATCTAAGTTTAAAGAGAAAACGCGCAAAATTTCTACAAAAGCGATAGTGGCGATCGCTAAATAAATTCCCCGTAACCTTAGTGCTGGAATTCCTACAATTACACCTAATAAACCACTAACTACACCCGCAATCAGCATCTCCAATAACAATAGCGGAATTGGAAATAAAGCATCAGTTGAAGGAAATACCTTTGTAGCAAGAATCGCTGCAATATAACCACCTAGCGCATAAAAACCAGGACTAGCTAATGATAGTTGTCCCGCCATCAGAGGTAAATACAAAGAAAGTCCCAATAACGCACCAAGCAACATTGAGACAATCAAAAATCCGTAAGTATTAAAAAAATCCATGATCAATTATCAATTAACAGGACTTACGCAGAGATCCCCCTAAATCCCCCTTAAAAAGGGGGACTTTGAATTTTCCCCCCTTTTTAAGGGGGGTAGGGGGGATCAAGGTTTTCTAATTATGTTGACCTACTTATCAGTCAGTGTTCAAAAATTCTAAGTACCCATTACTTAATTCCTTAACTGCTAACTCATAAAACTGTTTACCATGTTCAGGTGTTGCTAAGGCAGGATTAGAACCCATTCGCCCGTCGGGATAACGCTGACTAAAATCAACAGCACCATAAATTTTGTGTCCAGAAGCAACTTCTGCGGATAAATGTGCTGTTTTTATTGCTTCAGGATAAATATACTGCGTTACCGCGACCTCGCTGGGAGTAGCATGAGATCCTTCCTCATTGCCATATAATTCTTTTGCCAATTTGTAAACAGAACTGCACATAAACCAGTTACCAATTTGACACTGTACCAAATCAGCATTGGGAATGTTTAAATCTGCTAAATGAGCGTAAGTTTCTGCAAAAGCTGCTTTGAGTGTGGCAATATTGCCACCGTGACCATTGATAAATAAAAACTTAGTAAATCCAGCTTTTGCTAAACAACTAATATAATCTCGGATCACCAAAATCATAGTACTAGGACGCAAACTAATTGTCCCAGGAAAACCAGTATGGTGTAGTGCCATCCCAACATTAATAGTAGGCGCAACCATAGCATTTACACTATCACCCACACCACGTGCGATCGCCTCTGCACAAATTGCATCAGTTCCAATCAAACCAGTAGGTCCATGTTGCTCAGTTGAGCCAATCGGTAAAATTATCCCTTGAGATTGCTCTAAATAAACTTCTACTTCAGACCAAGTACTTAAGTGCAACAGCATTTTTTTACAATTAACAATTAACAATTAACAATTAACAATTAAGTAGAACAACCGAATTGAACAAGATCAATCTTACTGCCTCCCCTGCTCCTCTCTCCTCTCTCCTCTCTCCTCTCTCCTCTCGCCTCTCTCCTCTCTTCTCCCCCCTCCCTGCTCCCTCCTCCCTAATGATAATTTTTTATCTAACGTTCTAGTGGGTGATTTTAGTGTATATCTTTGGTTAGAGCTTCTGATTATAGAGTTTTATCATGCTTTCTCTAGATATGCCGAAAAGTCCCTCCAGCACAGAACTAGGGCAGACAAGCCGAATTCTGTTGGTAGAAGACGAAGACTTAATTCGGGAAATGCTGGTTGTATCCTTGCAAGAAGAAGGTTATGAAGTCGCCACAGCCATCGACGGGCGGACAGCATTAACATTTCTCCAAAATCCTGAAACCACTAACACTGAGTTTCCCTTCGACCTAATTATCTTAGATCTAATGCTGCCTCAAGTTAATGGGCTAGATTTATGTCGATTGCTGAGACATCAAGGAAACCCTGTGCCAATTTTGATTGTCAGTGCTAAGGGTAGTGAAACAGACCGAGTTTTGGGGCTTGAAGTTGGTGCTGATGATTACATTACTAAACCCTTCAGTATGCGGGAATTGATTGCCCGTTGCCGTGCATTATTACGACGGCATCGCTTCAGCTTTTCAACTCCAACTCCTGTGCTGCAATATAAGGATATAGCTGTTTATCCCCAAGAGTGCCGAGTGTTAATCCGCTCTGAGGAAGTCAATCTTTCGCCCAAAGAGTTTCGCCTGTTAGAATTATTTATGAGTTATCCCCGTCGGGTTTGGTCGCGGGAGCAGTTGATCGACCAAGTGTGGGGAGGAGATTTTGTGGGAGATACTAAGACTGTAGATGTCCAAATTCGCTGGTTGCGAGAAAAATTAGAGCAAGATCCTAGCCAACCAGAATATCTCATCACCGTTCGTGGATTTGGCTACCGCTTTGGTTAATGATAGTTGGTCATTGCAAATATTCTTTACCACCTTTAAAAAGGTAGGTAAATTAAGCAATAAGACAAAATGACCGTCATTGCATTTTTGCTAGGACTGGCAATAGGAATTGGGTTGTGGTTTTGGCGACAAACTTTATGGCATCGGCAAATGCAGCAAATGCTGGATTTCTTGGAAACAGGGGGTGTTGAAGGAACTTCATTGCCGATCGCTTCTCGCTTACGCCTGGGCATCAGTTTAGTTAAGCAGCAACGTCAACAGCAAGAAATCTTGCTGCAAAGTTGGCAACAGTTGCTCCAACTAGCACCAATTGGTTATCTCCACGTTGATGAAGACAACCAACTGATTTGGTGCAATCATCAGGCAAGGCAGCTATTGCAGATTTATAGATGGGAATCTGCCCAAGTGAGGTTATTGCTAGAAGTAGTGCGATCGTTTGAGTTAGATCAACTAATTGAAGAAACACGCCAACGACAGCAAAAGTGTGAACTGGAATGGCTATTCCACCCAACTTATACGGATGCAGCGACATTTAATCAAGTGCGATCGCACCTATCACCTGAACCACAAGTATTTTCCAACAGTAGCAATGCAGCTATAGCCTTAAAAGCCTACACATTGCCTTTGCCACACGGACAAGTGGGAGTTTTTATAGAGAATCGACAACCATTAGTAGAACTTTCTCGATCGCGCGATCGCTGGGTCAGTGATCTTGCTCACGAACTCAGAACACCCCTAACATCTATCCGTTTAGTCACAGAAAATTTACAGGGTCGTCTACAACCTCCCTTTAGTCGCTGGGTTGAGCAAATGCTCCCAGAAATTAATCGTTTGATTAGTTTAGTCCAAGACTTCCTCGAACTAACTCATTTAGAGCAAAACCCCAGTAAATATCTCCACCTAACACCCGTTGATCTAGGGGAATTAATTGACTCTGTTTGGCAGAAACTAGAGCCACTTACGGCACAAAAACAACTTAGCTTGTTAAAAATCCAACCAAAGGAAATTGTATTTTATGCTGATTCTGCTCGACTGACTCAAGTTTTTTTAAATTTATTTGACAACAGTATTAAATACAGCCCAATAGCAGGAACTATTCGTTGTGAAATTAATCTCCTCCCTAATGAGGATGCAGCCGAAATAATTCAAATTAATATTATTGATTCAGGCAACGGCTTTGCAGAGGCAGATTTACCTTATGTGTTTGATAGACTCTATCGAGGTGAACCCTCAAGATATCGCCAGCAGCTAGATACAGGTAGTTCAAACTCAGCATCAGTAAGTACTGGTAGTGGTTTGGGGCTTGCTATAGTTAAACAAATCATCCTAGCTCACGATGGTTCTATTCAAGCCAAAAATGATCCCCAAACAGGCGGTGCGTGGCTACAAATAGAACTACCACTAACTTAAATTTATCTAGCAGAGCAAATTACAACTTTACTTAAGATCAAATAAATTCAGAAATAGTGTTAGTCCACACCACACAAATTAAAAATTTAAGTCAACCTAGATAATAGCGTCGTTTTTTTACCAGAATTAGGGGTGTATATTCAAAACGTTAACCAAGAAAGAACCCAGTTCAATCGCAAAACCAAGCGCATAGAACAGGATGTTCTACGGATGGGAGCTTTGGTGGAAAACTCCTTTCGTTTGAGTCATCAAGCTTTATTTGCCAGCAACTTAGCTGCTGCTAAAAAAATTCCTTTATTAGATAAGCAAATTGATCGCTTCTATCACCAAATTGAGCTAGACTGTGCAGCTTTGATGACACTTGAAGCACCTGTTGCCCAGGATTTACGGATGTTAAACGCTTTTATCCAAATGGTACGAGATCTAGAGCGCATCGGTGATTACGCTAAAAACTTAGGCGAGATTGCTATAAAATTATTTCCTTATTCGCCTCATTCCTGCTTAGGTGAAATTGAGTTAATGTCTCATCAGGCTCAAGCAATGTTAGCAGCTAGTTTAGCAGCTTTGGCAGATATGGATGCAGTTGCAGGGCATCGAGTTAAGCAGCTAGATGATGTTGTAGATGATGCCTACGAAAAAATTTATCAAACGTTGGCTTATCAAAAAGATATTAAAGGTGTTGTGGAGCCGATTTTATTATTGTGTTTAACGATTCGTCATTTAGAAAGAATGGCGGATCATGCTACAAATATTGGTCAACGAGTCAAGTACATTGTCACAGGTAATTTTTCCTAAATTTAACCTGTTGATTAACTAATGTTAGCTCAATTTTAAATTGATGCCAGTAAGATTCTTTTATGATTAACGCTTAAATTACTCTCTAAGTCTGGATTTAAGCACTAAATTTTTTAGGAAGTAATCACCAGAAAATTGCCCAGGACTTACGCAAATTATGAAAATAAACACCATCTGTAGGGGCAATCCCCCTGTGGTTGCCCCTGTATGTAGTGTATCTGCGTAAGTCCTGTTGCCAAAAGTGCGATCGCTCAAGCGATAAATTTTAATATAGCAGTAGCCAGGGAGGCTCAATACATTTAAGGATTTTGCAACCATTGGGAACATTGGCTTTAAAAAAAGCTGACGGTGCAGATAGCTGACCGCTATAAATTAGTAATTTCATCTAGCTAAAGTTATATAAATATGTGATCTTTACTACACACAATGTAAACTTTTGTGAGATAATACCTTAGTGAGAAAATTTGTCTGGAAAGCCCATCAAAGCTAAGTCCAGTTAGGTGTGAGGAGAAAACCATGTCCAGAATTTTTTGGAACACTTTAAAAGTGGCTCCAGCCATTGCAGCATCATTGTTAGTTACTAGCAACAGCCTAGCAGCAGAGAACATTACAGAACAAACGGCGACTGTTCCAACTGAAGAAACAACCATAGCCCAAACTTCTCCAGTTAGCTCAGAATTACCTGCTGAAACCACTAATCTTGAACAATTGCAACGCTACAGCAACGAAGTTAGTGGTGAAGATGGCATGAGCCAAGTCACTAATGTTTCTCAATTTCGAGATGTGCAACCTTCCGACTGGGCTTATGAAGCTTTATCACGAGTTGTACAGACTTATGGATGTTTACAAGGATATCCTGATGGCACATATCGCGGTAATCGGGCGCTATCACGTTATGAGTTTGCGGCTGGTTTAAATGCTTGTCTTAGACAGATAGAAGCTTTGATTGCCGGAAGACCAACACCAACACCTGATAATCCTGGTGGTGGTGTTTCTCAAAGCGACTTACAAGCACT
>JBARVL010000014.1:0-8943 GCA_049646245.1 Crinalium sp.
CTAAGGCAAGTTTTGAGGAGTTGAGTGGGGGAGTCAAGATACCCGTAAGTTTTGGTAATGATAGTGTAGCATTGCAAGCGGCGCGGCAGGGTGTGGCGGTGTGCGATCGCACTCACTGGGGACGCATCCAGGTATCAGACGATGACAGAATTAACTTTTTACACAATCAAAGCACAAATAATTTCCAAATTCTCAAACCAGGACAAGGTTGTGACACGGTTTTCGTTACATCTACTGCCCGTACAATTGATTTAGCAACAGCCTATATCATGGAAGATTCCGTGTTGCTACTGGTTTCTCCTCAACGTCGTCACTATTTGATGCAATGGCTTGATCGTTACATCTTTTTCGCTGACAAGGTGAAATTAACTGATGTTACAGATCAAACTGCTACTTTTAGCTTAATTGGATCGTACAGCGATCTTCTGCTAGAAAAGTTAGGCGCTACTGAAATTATTGGTCAACCTTATGGCAACCACAAGAAGAGCCTACTAGGAGATATAGAAGTTCACATTGCTGTAGGTAATGGTTTAGCGATACAGGGATATACAATTATTGTTCCAGCTTTGGCAGCAGCTAAAGTTTGGCAATTATTAGTAGATAATGATGCTATAGCATTAGGCGATCGCGTTTGGCAACAACTACGCATAGAACAAGGTCGCCCAGTCCCAGACAATGAACTCACAGACGATTATAATCCCCTAGAAGCAGGATTATTTCATACACTTTCCTTTGAAAAAGGTTGCTACATCGGTCAAGAAACCATTGCGCGGCTTAATACTTATAAAGGAGTAAAACAGCAACTTTGGGGTATCCGCCTTAACGCACCAGTTGAACCAGGAACCGTACTAATGGTTGGTGATGAAAAAGTCGGAAAGCTTACCAGTTATACTGAGACCGAACATGGTGCATTTGGACTAGCGTATGTCCGCACAAAAGCAGGCGGTGTAGGACTAAAGGTAAAAGTGGGAGAAGTTGAAGGTGAAATAATTGATTTACCTTTCTTAACGCACCTAGCTGAGTAGTGAATAATAAAAAGTAACTTCTTTAAAAGCGAAACAAGACGCGGGCAAGATGCCCGCACTAAGCTAAGACGCATTTAAATTTAATATTACGCTTCGTGCGGGACGCTCGCACTACAAGCACTTGATAAGAATCAACAGTTTAATTTAAATGCACAACAGCTTACATAACTAAATTATCCAGTTTTTATGATTAAGAAGATACCGTTAACGCAATATTTCTTAACTTTTTCAAGGCACTAATGAGCCTTTGGAGGAGAGAAAAATTCAACGCACAAGCGTTAAAAATGTTGATTGTTAATCACCTTAAAATATTAAGGAATGTTTTGCCAGCAATATCCGTATCTATTCTTAATACTTTATCCTTAAATCATATCTTTATTTAAAAATATTAGTTTTTCATGTCTTTTGGAATATGTTTTTGTTGACGGTTATTTAGTATAAATTATACAGCCTAACTATTTAATCTAAGGCTGCTGGTAAAGCTACTTAAACAGCTTACTCGGTGTGATCAATCAAAGATTTCACCGCTTTGACTATGCAAATTTTTTTCAAGATTACAGCCAGAAAAAGTCATTGCGGTGTGCTGACTAATTTGTAGGTAAAAACTTTTGATGGTTAGTTAGGGCAAAAACTAGCTAAGACCTATTTTTGACGCACAAAGGCTTTCAATATCTCTATGAGACATAATTTATGACTAGCACTACTCGGCGTAAATCCAACACATTTTATGTAATTTTAATTGCTGGTGCTGCTGCCCTTGGCGGCTTTTTGTTCGGTTTTGACACTGCGGTGATCAATGGTGCAGTTGCAGCCCTTTCTAAAGCCTTTGGTGCCAATAGTTTACTGACTGGACTAGCTGTGTCATTGGCATTGTTAGGGTCTGCGATAGGAGCATTCTATGCAGGTAGCATTGCAGACCGTCATGGTCGAGTTAAGGCAATGGTAGTGGCTTCAGTGTTGTTTACCATTAGTGGTATTGGCTCTGGGATGGCTTTTACTATCTGGGATTTTATCTTTTGGCGGCTATTGGGTGGGATTGCGGTTGGTGCTGCTAGTGTAATTGCACCAGCTTATATTGCAGAATGTTCTCCCAGTCATTTGCGAGGTAGATTAGGATCTCTCCAGCAACTAGCGATTGTAGTTGGTATTTTCATTGCTCTGCTATGCGACTACTTTATTGCTGTATCAGCAGGTTCAGCCTCATCACCCTGGCTGTTTGGTATAGATGCTTGGCGTTGGATGTTTTGGACGGAAATTCCTCCAGCCGCGCTTTATGGGATGGCAGCTTTATCTATTCCTGAATCTCCTCGTTATTTGGTTGCCCAAGGGCGAGAAGAAGAAGCCGAAGGCGTTCTTACTAAAATTTTGGGCGGTGATGTACGAACCAAAATTGACGAAATTAGACAAACAGTAATGCGAGAGCGGGAGCCAAAATTAACTGACCTTTTGGGAAGAAGTGGTAAACTGCTTCCAATTGTTTGGATAGGAATAGGTTTATCTGTATTCCAACAATTAGTTGGGATTAATGTGATTTTTTATTACAGCAGCATTTTGTGGCGGGCGGTTGGGTTTTCAGAAAAAGATTCTTTAACTATTACTGTGATTACTGGAGCGGTAAACATTATTACTACGTTAGTGGCGATCGCATTTGTAGATAAATTTGGTCGTAAGCCTTTGCTGATTCTAGGGTCAATTGGCATGACTGTCACCTTGGGAACAATGGCTTCTATTTTTAGTCACGCGAGTCTAGATGCGGCTGGAAATCCTACATTGACAGGTTCGGCTGGTACTGTGGCTCTGATTGCAGCTAACCTTTATGTATTTTGTTTCGGTTTCTCTTGGGGACCTGTAACCTGGGTACTTTTGGGAGAAATGTTTAATAATAAGATTCGTGCTGCTGCACTTTCAATTGCTGCCTCTATACAATGGGTGGCAAATTTCGCCGTCTCGACGACATTCCCTCCTATTCTGCAATATTTCGGACTAGGTGCTGCCTATGGTGTGTATACAACTGCGGCGGCGATCTCGTTGTTTTTTGTTCTCTTTTATATTAAGGAAACCAAAGGAATGGAGTTAGAAGATATGTAATACGGTAAATATTCGCTATTTTTAGCTTAATGAAACTTCCGATAAAGCATAGCTGCTACGGGACAACCACCACGCAGATGTTGAGCCACAACTGCGGGAACTTCATCAGGGTGGACACGACTGTACCAAATTTCTTCTGGCATCACTAATACCATTGCGCCATTGCCACATTGTCCTAAACATCTGCTACCAATTACTGTAACATCAGGAAATGCTTGAAAAGCTGTCAATACTTTAGTAGCGCCAGCTTTACGGCAAGCAGTGTTTTGACAAACTAAAACAGATTTTTGGGAAGACATTTAGGATATTTCAGTGCTTGAGCAAAGTATTTTATGGGGTTCGCCGCCAGCAAAGTTGGTACTTTCTAATGATGATGTTCATGTTTGGTGTGCTGTTTTAGACCAACCAGCGGCACGGGTAGAACAATTAGCACAAACGCTATCTGAAGACGAGAAAGCTAGAAGCGATCGCTTTTATTTTGAACAACACAGAAAACGTTTTATTATTGCTAGAGGTTTACTTAGAACTATCCTTGGTCGCTATCTGAATATTGCGCCCAATTTAGTCAACTTTTCTTATGGTAGCCAAGGAAAGCCAGCACTGGCAGAAGATTTAGCTGCTAGTTCGCTGCAATTTAATGTATCTCATTCTGAAGATTTAGCTTTGTATGCGGTGACGCGCGATCGCGCCGTTGGGATAGATATCGAATATATCCGTCCTATGGCAGATGCGGAACAGCTTGCAGAAAGATTTTTTGCGGCTAAAGAGGCTGAGGTATTGCGATCGCTACCTGAACATCTGAAGCAACAAGCATTTTTTAACTGCTGGACTCGAAAAGAAGCTTATGTAAAAGCTTGCGGAGATGGACTATCACAACCCCTGAATCAATTTGAAGTATCACTAATACCAGGAGAACCAGCTAAGTTATTAAGTATTGCTGGATCAATAGAAGCGGCTGCAAATTGGCAAATGCAAGACTTAAAGCCTGTGGATGGCTATGCTGGTGCGATCGCTCTTTCAGGAAACAATTGGCAGATACACTGCTTTTCATGGTTAGATTAGTGACGTTCACTCGCCGTTACACCCGCAGATTAATCTTTATCTCCTAATGTTTGTGAGTGTTCTGACAAACGGCGCTGCTCGCCTTGGATAATTTCCCGCTCCAAGAAATAATTGAGTAGTGTCCGCAACAACACGATCGCACCCAAATTCACAATGTCTTGGCGCGTGGGTGCGACTGCTGTTTGTAAAATGTCACTTGCAACCGTAAATTCTAAACCCAGGGTTAGCACTCGTCCGAGTTTCAGACGAACAGATTCAGGTGCGTCAACGTGCTGTTTTTTTGATCGGGATAAAGACTGACGGAGGTAGTCTACAATTCCTTTGATGACACCAAATCCAATCACAATAGCCGCAGCTATTTCTGCCCCTGCTGCCAAATAACCCACAACCACCTTTAGCCAAACCTCTAGAGGATTGGCTGTAGTTTCCGTTGTAGTGCCTTCACAAGAATTAAGACTCAGGAGCAAAACTAACCCAAAGATTAGCCCTAGAGGTAGTAACAAATTTATTAATGATTCTAGAAAACTTTCTTGCTTCATTTTTTAGTGATCTCATTCTCTACCATGCTCAATATTTTCCATAAATAAGAAAAGCGATCGCATTTTGGTATTTATTGTCAGGTGCGATCGCGTATAGTGCTTAGTTGCGATCGCCACTTTAATTAAAATAACTACATTAAAAAATATATGCGCCCCTCCCATCATTTAGAATTGGTAAAATATAGAATTACAAAACTTAGAAGTAAAAAACTTATGTTTAAGGATTCGCCAATTATTAGCGCATCCCCTGAAATTATGGGAGGCACTCTAGTTTTTGCTGGGACTAGAGTTCCTGTGCAGACGCTTTTAGACTATCTTAAAGCAGGAGAATCAATTAACGATTTTTTAGATGGATTTCCTACCGTAACCAGAGAGCAGGTCATTGCCTTGCTGGAAGAGACAGAAAAACAGATTGTCAGCATGGTAACATAGGATGAAGCTCCTTTTTGATGAGTGTATTGACCGCAAACTGGCGAGAGAGTTTATAGATTACGAAGTAAAAACAGTTCCACAGATGGGATGGGCAGGTATCAAGAATGGTAAACTTCTTGCCCTTGCAGAAGCAGAGTTTGATGTTTTCATCACAGTTGATTCCAACTTGTCATTTCAACAGAATCTGCCACAGTTTGATATGGCAGTAATTGTTTTGCAAGCACCATCTAATCGCTTGGCAGATATGAAGCCTTTAGTTCCCAAGATTTTAGCTGTTTTATCCTCAGCAGCTAGAGGACAAGCTACGACAGTTAGTGCCTAAAAATACAGTTAGTTTGGGATACCGCTCGCTCTCCATATAAACATCGCACTGCTTGGTATTTTTGGGCAGTGCGTAACGAAAGTAGGCGATACCTACGGTGGGCTGCGCTTACGCACTTTAGTTCTAACTTGTCTTTAATTGTGCTAACTTTTGTCTAATCAAACTCTCAACTTGCTCAACCTCAGCAGTTGATTTAGGAAGATCAAAAGTCTCGGTTGATGCAACAGAGGTAAAACGGTCAACAAAGGCATGAAACGCTGCCTTATCATTAGGGTGAGCAATGACGTAAGCTCTTAGCTCGATTTTAGTCATGCTACTAAAGTCAGGTTTCATTACAAAAACCTCCAAAGACCATTACGATAGATTTCTATTTCTATGTTATCTCCTGCCAAGATAAACACATTCCCTGTTCGCTCGTCGAGGCGAACAACATAAATAGGTGTAAATGTATTGGTTAAGGATTGACATAGTATGACACATCTGATGCCTTGTTCAGCAGTTGGTAAGTCTATATCCTCGTTACCATATACCATTGACGATGATCGTTGTGAGTAATGAAAATCTTGCTTTTATTTTAGGCTATAGTGGTGCGATCGCTCATCAGAAAAAAAACTTGCGATCGCTCTTTATACAAACATCGCACCGCCTGAGATTTTTTGGTAGTGCATAACGAAAGTAGGCGATCGCAACTTTAATTAAAATAACTACATAAAATGGTAAAAAATGCTGAATATTGAATACCTGACAAACAAAGACGGAGATGCTATAGCTGTGGTGATTCCTATTGACATCTGGCGACAATTGCTACCGGAGGAAGATGCAACATTTGATGAACTTGCAGAAGCAGTAGAAGACTATTGCATGAACAAAGCGATGAATGAAGCTGCTAATACGACTTTACTAAGTCGAAAAGAAGCCCTAGCTTATCTAGAGGAATAATTATCTTGGAAGTTGAATACCGTCAGGCTTTTTTAAAAGACCTGAAACAATTGAAAAGTTCCACATCATACCAACGCATCTATGAACTTGCGTTTACAACTCTAGAAACCATCAATTCCTTAGAGGAGATTCCTGACATTAAAGCTATGCGAGGTTATGCTGGTCGTTATCGCATCCGCATCGGTGATTACCGTATTGGAATAGAGGTTAAAGAGGATGTTATAGAAGTGATGCGGGTTCTACATCGTCGGGAATTTTATCGTTATTTTCCATAAATGAGAAAAGCGATCGCTCTTTATACAAACATCGCACCGCCTGAGATTTTTTGGTAGTGCGATCGGATTGGAATAATAAAAATATATGAAATTATGGATATAAAATAATGTTGGTTTTCATTATGTTAACCCAATCTCTAAGAGCGCTCAAGATATAATTATTTCGGAAATTAGTCTGGATTTTTGTTTTCCAAAGCTTCTTCCAGTTGAGAGATTGTTTCTCTATTAGGTGACTCCAAAATGATATTAACCTTGAGGCAATGATGCCGTACAACAACTTTTTGTATTTCCATGACTCTTGCTTCAAAAGATAAAGTTTGGTTTTGTCCTCCGACTGGTATCTTCCATTCTTCGATCTGAACGACATCTCCTTTAGATAATTGGGGATCAAAAGTGTAGGAATCGACTGTAAGCGTACCTCCTGTTTCTTCATTTCCAAGGTTAGTAAGCAACAAGAGGTTGTAATAAACTTCAGTAATTGGTTGAGACATTGCGTAAGTCATGGCGTTAATACTTCTCCAATCATTTCTTAGAGATCAAAGCTTTGTATAGGAATTAAATCAAGGCTGTGCTTCCACAAAAGCTTGCATTGCAAGCCTTTTTTGTTCTTCAGAAAGGTAGTTGATTGATGTAATCAGTGCAGTTTCTAGTAAGTCATCACCATACACACTTTGGTTGATGCCTCCCACAATTGGATTAAAGGTGAAATCTCCCTTTTTGTATGCCTCAAAAAAACGGCGATAGCTAGAAACAGCCCCCTGATAGTCGCCAGTCTCAATGCTGGTACTTGCTATAGAAAGGAAAGCTTTTCCATAATCAGGAAACTTCTGGACAATTTCTTCATATTGCTTGATTGCATCCTGGAATCTTCCTAACCTCTTGAGGGCGGCAGATCGATTGTTGTAATACATTGGGTTGTTGCCATCAAGTGCTATAGCTTGCTCGTAGAGAGACAAAGCATCTTCAAACAAACCGCTTCTTGCATTCACATTTCCTTGGTAATACAGTAGCTCTGCCTTAGCGGTTGTATCATAATTTGTCATCATACACACCTTTTATACGAAAATTTTCTAAACCCAATACAATTGATTATTTAAGTCCAAAATCTTTAATCCGACTCTTAATGTATGGGCTAGACTTCAGCAAGTCTGTAGCTATTCTCATTTGTTCAAAAAATTCTAAGTTAGAATCGACTTTCTTAATTGCGGTTAGCATCTTTGCCTGATTACCCTCAAGAGCTAGAATGACTAGCTGAGTCGCAACTCCTCTATGAAAACTTGCCATTGAATCAGCAGTTAAGCCTCTTGAAGCAGCTTCTTGATTGAGTTGCAGAGCTTTTGACCAGTATAAGATTCCCGAAATAACCTGTAATGCGGCTGTCAGTGCAGTAGCAAGCTGAAGATTGGCAAAAAAGTGATTCGGATTAATTTCAAGTGCTTTAAGATAAAACTCGCAACTTACAATAACCTTCTCCCTCATCGCTGATAAACTTTTTTCAAATATTATTCTATTGTTTTCTTGGCTTAGATCAAAAAACATGAAATCTAGTCCAGTCTGTGCAAACTGAGGTGTACCAAATTGAACACCAGAAAAAAGAACATCACCCCACAAACCTGTATAAGTAGCATCATACTTGTCACCAGCTTTGTACCAATCCTGAGCATCACAGCTTTGTTTGGCTACCTGGTATAATTGATAACCATCTTCGCTAATTTTTTTAAGCTTTTCATCTGGGAATAGGAATTGTGCCATTTTGGTTTGATTAATTTTTATAAGGTATCACAGGTACTACGGAGCTAACACTTAATTACAGGGTATAAAACTGCAAGCGTTTAATCCCTCAATTTACGCTTTTACACTTTTTTTATCATTCCTTATTAATAAAAGCTTTGTCTACCCAAAAAGAGTTCAATTTTGCCGCCAATTTTTCTCAGTCTTGACTTCTTTTAATATAGTTTTGTACAAAAATGTACTAAAAAGTGGTAAATGTGATCTAGAATACATAAAATAATAGCATCTGCCTGTGCAATGAATATTGAAGAAATGCTAAAAATTGCTGATGAGATAGTATTCACAAAAACAGGTCAACACCTCAGCGATTTACAAAAGGCGGTACTGCGAGGCACTTTACAACATGAGAAATATAAGCAAATAGCTAAAGATTTAGACTGTTCGGAAAGTCGTGTTAGGGATATCGGCTCAAAGTTGTGGCAGATGCTTTCAGAAGAGTTAGGAGAAGATGTTAATAAATCTAATTTACG
>JBARVL010000015.1:0-17992 GCA_049646245.1 Crinalium sp.
TAGGATTGCGACCCTCACGAGCTTTACGTTCTCGTGATTCAAAAGAGCCAAAGCCTACCAAAGTAACCTTATCGCCCTCAGAAACCGCTTCCATGATGGATTCCAAAGCAGCAGTCAAGACAGCATCGGCTTGTTTTTTGGTAACAGTTGCTTTCTCAGCCACCTTATCGACTAATTCGCCTTTATTCATGAGAAATCTCCTAATGTGTACTGAACCGAGTTAAAAAATCGATCTGACGCTTCAGCGTTGAAAGCTTAACAACTTATGGTAATAGCATTTCAATTTAAAATCGCTGAAACTCTCACAGTATCAAAGTTTCACTGCAATATTCTAAGGTCTGCAAGCCTGATATGGATCGTTGAAACCTTTAATTTATATTGATTTCCGTCTTTTTGGGTATTTATATCACTATTTTTTACCTAAAAAGCGGTCTGTAGAGACGTACCATGCTACGTCTCTACATTCTGTGTAGCTCTATAGTGATGAAGTTTTTTAACAAAACTTACGGAAAGATCCCCCTAAATCCCCCTTAAGAACGGGGACTTTGATTAAATTCTCCCCCCTTTTTAAGGGGGCAGGGCTGTTTCATTCTTAAGGAAACCCTTGATTTTGTAGGGGTAGCGCCCCCGTGCCTACCCCCCACCAGTATCGGGGCAACCACGGGGGGATTGCCCCTACACAAGGCGTTTGGGGTATCGGGGCAACCACGGGGGGATTGCCCCTACAGAAAATGAAACAGCCCTGCTTTTTAAGGGGGGTAGGGGGGGATCGAGGAATTTGAAAACACGGGCTAGGGGTGATCTAACAAGCTTTTGGGTGCGTAAGTCCTATTCAAATTAGTGCCTACTAGCTGCTACCTTGGAGTAGGGGAACCAGTCTGTTGCAATATTTGACGCACCTCAGTACTAGGGTTGTAATTGTAGCCAAAAGATGAACGATTGGAGTCATCCATAATTTGAGGCGTTAGCAACACAATTACCTCATTGCGCTGATTTTGTCGGTTAGTACTTCTAAACAATGCGCCTAGAATTGGAATATCACCCAAAATCGGAACTTTGGTGACAGTTGTCTGGTCTGTTTCCTGAATAATGCCTGACATAATTAGTGTTTGCCCATCTCGCAATCGTAATTGCCCAGATTGAGCCGTCCGTTGTTGTAATAGCGTGATGTTGCCTTGAGGAGTTGCTGCGGAACTTGCGGGGGCAGAGATAGTCGGATTAACGTTTAAAGTAACAAAACCGTTGTCATCAATTCTAGATACTTGAACATCCAGAATTAAGCCAGCGTTTTTGATAATTGGCTCCTGTGTTGGTACTGAAACATTGTTAACTACTTGGTACGTGGTGCGGAACCCTCCCAAGACTTCTTGTGACAGGTTGATAACAGCCCTCTCTCCTTCTTGGATCACTAAAGTTGGATCTGTCAGGATTTTGGCGTTGCCACTGGTAATCTGAGCCTGTAGCAAGGATAAAAACTTTTTAGGAAATTGAAACAGTGATGGTAGAGCAGTAGTAATTGACCCATTTGTACCTTGTGAAGTAGCTGTAGTTAAATTGCCATCTGCGTCTCTGGTAACAGTAATAATATTGTCGGTCGCTGGTGTGATACTAACAATACCTGAGCTTAATGGGTCGCCTATTGTTGTGAAAGGTCTGGGAAATAATCCTGCGCCCCTCTGTTCTGTACGTGCGACCCTCCCATTTTCATCAATCCGTATCGTACCAGGTATTGTTCCTGGAACAGAAATTGGGTTATTTGGATCAAGGAAAACACTTGCACCAGCAAAAGGATTAGTAATCACTGCTGGAGAAATTGTACTGCTAGCAGATTGCGCTGCAGTAGGTGGTCTAACGCCACCATAATTAAATACTGCGGCTCCATTATCAACGGTAAAGAAACCACCGCCTGCGCCAAATGAGAAACTGCTGTTGAATTGATCAATCCCCAAGAGGTTGACATCAACAATCTTGACATTCACAGCTACTTGGCGCTTACGCATATCTAGCTGGGTTAAGAATGCTGAGGCAAGCTCAACCTTACGCGGTTCGCCAATTAAGGTAATAGCATTTAGGCGCTCATCAGTTGTCACCGCTAATCCCTTAAGTAGTAAAGCTCCTGAAGGTCTCGGCGGCTGTCCTCCAGATTGAGCATCTACGGCTGTAGCTACTTGGGTGGCTACTGAATTTGTCGTATTAGTAATCTTTGCCAGCGGCATATTAACAGGAACTTGGACTATGCCAGTTGTAGGATCTGTTACACCCGTAACTGAGGTTACAGTTGTTACCTGCTGTTGCTCTGCTCCCTGAGCCAGCAAAAATCCTGCTGCTTGCCCTGCGGTAACTTGATTAAGACGTAAGGTACGAACGATAATATTACGAACGCCTTGAGGTAATTGTGTCCCTACAAACAGCGTTCTTCCAATTCTGTTCGCTTGTAGACCAGAAAGAGCTAGAACGTAGTTGAAAACTTCTTGAACTGGTTCGTTTTCTAAGTTAAGAGAAATAGGAGCGAGTCCTCCTGTCGTTCCAGGCGCACCAGGCGCACCAGGCGCACCACCAGTTGCAGCGCCAGCATTGCCTAAACTAAAAGCCAGGTTAAGACCCGCAGAACGCGCCAACAATTCTAATACTTCTCTTACTGGAGCATCTTTCAAAACGAGTTTAGGTACACGCGCTGTGGTACCCAAATCTACACCCTCGGAAGCGGCGTTAATATTGGAGACAGAAATATCACCTACTGGTGGTGCGATCGCTCTCGGTAATAATGGTACTGTTGGTGCTACAGGCTGAAAAGAACCCGCAGCCGGAGCCGGATTGCCTTCAATTCTAATTTCAGGATTGGGAACTAAAACATCAGGTCTGACGGGGAAAGGTGTTGTTTGACTTGGCGTTGGTATTGGTGTCTGAGCCAACTTTGTGCTATTCGCACTTAAGCCTTGATTAAAAGCAGGGGGCAGTTGGTACGCCGAGAAAGTTGTTTCCCCTGAAGTTTTAAGCGACAATTGCCCCTTGTTGAGCAAATCTTCCTGACTTAAGTTCTCTTTTGATTTAAACCCTACCCCTTTTAGGTAATCTTCTGCCCTGCTTCCTGATTTTTCTACCCCTACTTTTTCATCATCTTTAGCTGTCTGCGTTGCACTTGTTGGTATCAAGCTGAAGTTTTTGCTGTCAACCTCAACTGCTGAACTTTTCGATTTAATCTCTAGATTTGTGGGAATTAAATTAACTTCACTTGGTGTCACGGGAGTAGTACCTGCCCATCCTGGTTGCCCAGAGATAGCACCTACTATTCCTCCTATACAAATTCCACCTAATTTTTGAAGCTGTCTCACGTTTTTTGCCTCACAACACACGCATATCCAGTGGTAATTTAATTAATAACTGGCATTATGCCTGAACAGGTAATCAATTAGAACAACACAACTAATTTAGTGTAGAGACTGCTGATTTCGCGCCTCTACTTATTTTTTGGGTTGTAAAGCAGCCGCAGCAGCTTCTTCTGGGGTTAAGGGAACGAGCGCATTAACTTTAAAAGTTGTTGTAATGTTAGTTGTTGGTTTTGCTTGAGGTATAATTTTACCTTGACTATCTACTCTGACTTTTTGGGTTGACTTATCCAATTCTGCTTTAAAATCTCTAATCAACAATAATTGTTCTAGCCGCTCAATACTACGCAATATTGACTGAATTTGATCAAAGCTTCCTTCTAGTGAAACTGTTGCCCCCTGTCTTTTGACTTTATTATCTAAATTTGCCCCTAAAGAACCATCTTTAATTACACTAGCGATCGGATCTAGTTTTTCCGGCTCAAATCCTTGCAAGCTTCCTTGTCTAGCATTAATAAAGCCATTAATATCAAGTAATAAGGTATTTAAAGTTTTTTCTTTCGCGAATAAAGCCAAGACTTCTTGTTTTTGGCGTTTGGCTAATTCCAGTTTTTGTTGAGACTCATTAATTTTTTGTTGACTACCTTGCCTTTGTTGAATTTGAGCTTCTGTCTCATCAAGTTTGGCTTGCAGTTCTTGATTGCTTTGAAAATTAGGCAGTACTGTGTTTGCAAATAAATAGCCTGCGCCTATTAAACCCACAACTGCCATAATAGCACCCCCAATCATAGGAGTAAATGTAATACCAAATGCAGTTGGATATGTGGGGCTTTCTTGGATTTCTTGCTCTAAATCACCAGGAATAAATTCTTCGGTATAAGTCATCTTTCAATTACTCCTTTATTCTGAAGGGTTCTAATTCTTGTTACTAACCCAACAGCCCCTTTGCGCTCTAATTCTCTTAATAATTTTGCAGCAGTTACGTCATTCAGGTTTGCCTCAATTGTGAACTGTACTACTTTGGGCAATTTAATTTCTAATTCATTGGTTTGTGTCTGTTGAGATTTGGGTAATTCTATTTTTATAGGATTCTCAATCAGTTTTGCTGTGATAATCTGAGTTTGATTGTCCTTAAAAAAAGCGGATCTTTGCAAAGTCAATAAAAAATCATTGACATCATTAAAAGAACGAGCAGTGCCTTGAATTTGGATTTTATTTACAGGTTGTGGGGTCGGTGATGCACTGGCAGTTGGGGAAGGGGTAGCACTTGGTGAGGCGCTCCCACTTGGGGAAGGGCTAGGACTTGGGGAGGCGCTGGCAGTTGGGGAAGGAGAGATAATTGGTATAGGGGCAGTAGCAACTGTTTGTTGGATGGTATCAAGTTGCACATTAGGAGGAATGCGATCGCGAATATCTTCTAAAATAGCCGACCAAGGCTTGATCTGATTAAATACACTCGCTAAATCTTTTGTCTGTCCTGTAACTTGGGTAATTTCATCGTTAATTTTTTTGACTTGATCGTCTAATCCCTTTAAACGCGCTAGTTCTGTATCTAATTCAACTTGGCGCTGCTGCAATACCGTAGTTTGCTGTTGCAGAAACAGCCATAACCCACCAACCGCTCCTACCAGTAGCAAACCAACGCCCACCCCCAAAAATAGAGGTAACATTTCTTTAACTGATATATTGGCTGATTTGCTACCACCTCCAGCAACTTTAGTTTCACTAGGATCGCGGCGGTCTTTAATAAAATTAATATCTAAGCTATACATAAGTTCAAACCTCCCGCAGTCCTAATCCCAATACAGTTCCTAAACCTGGTCTTTGGACTAAAGGAATTTCTTGATCTACCTGTAAGCCAAGGGCTGCTACTGGATCTATCTGAGTAGTAGGTAAGCTTAACCTTTGTGTAAAGAATTCATCAAGTTGTCCCATACCTGCTCCGGGTCCTGCTAACAACAACTGCGCGACTTCCAAATTTTCGCTCTGATTCAAATAAAAATCTATAGACCGACGTAATTCATCAGTTAGTTCCCCTAAAACTCTTAAAAGAGCCGCCATCCCAGGATTTATCCCAGTTGCACCAGTGCGTACACTATCAACAGGGGAATTAGTCGGAATTGTCATTCCTTGTAAAAGATCGGTATTTCTTGACGTTGGTAAGTTCATGGCGCGGCTGAGGGCGTTCTGGAGTTGGTAAGTTCCAATAGGAACAGTTCGATTAAATTGGGGAACGCCGTTGACGATAATGGCAATTTCAGTACTATCAAACTCAATATCTACTAAGACGGCGGCTTCTTGAGAACCAAATTGCCGCAACTGCTCTCTCATTGTCCTAATTAAGGCAAAGCTGTTGATTTCTAATACATCTACCTGTAATCCAGCTTGCCCAAATGTTTCTATATAACTATCAGTAATTTCTTTTTTGGTGGCTACCAGTAAAACCTGCACTTTTTCAATGCCGTCTTCATCCACAATTATGTCCAGTTTCTGATAATCGAGATCAACTTCTTCTCTAGGATAGGGCAAATAAAGACCAGCTTCATGGTCGAGTACCAACTCCCTGATTTCTTTATCGTTCAATTCGGCTGGAACTGGGATGATCCTGATCACTGCTTCCCGCATGGGAACAGCAGTAGCTACTCGGTCTACTTTAATCTTACTCTCTGCCAAGGTTGACTGAATTAGTTCTGCCAAACCTGGTGAGTCGGCAATTTTGCCTTCGTGAATCAGTCCTTCAGGGATTTCTACTGAGGACAACATGGTTAGTTTAAATCCCTGACCTTGCTTACGGACTTGAGCAATATTAATCCGTTCCGGGGCAAGTTCTATACCAATTCCTTGACCTCTTCTGGGGATGAAACTTTTTAAACGGTCAAACATATATTTTCGGATAATCCCTGAAAGTTAAAAATTTGCAAATAGGCGCTTATTGCTAGAATCGAGATTAATTCAGGAGCATCGTAATCAATGTAGCTTAGAATTAACACCAATGGATGGAAAGAAATATCTTTTGACACAGTGCGTGGCGACTCAATACAGTGCGTTTCTGTGAAATTTTGGCTTTTGTGGGGTAAGGAAGTGCGATCGCATTGCTGTTTTCTCTTGTACGATTAATGACTGCGATCGCAAAAGCGCAAAATAAATTGCAAGTTTACAAATCTATATGAAAAACTGGAAACGTTTAGGCATATTTGCTTTATTAGGGTTGTTGTTGAGTTGGGTAATTAGTTGTAGCCCTGGTTCTGCACCATCAAAAACTCCTGAAGTTGAGTTTTGGACTATGCAGCTACAGCCTAAGTTTACTGATTATTTTAACAAGTTGATTTCTACCTTTGAAGCGCAAAACCCTGGCATCAAAATTCGCTGGGTAGATATTCCTTGGTCAGCAATGGAAAGCAAAATTTTGGCGGCTGTTTCGGCAAAAACAGCACCAGATGTAGTTAACTTAAACCCTAGTTTTGCTTCCCAATTAGCTGCCCGCAATGCTTGGTTAGATTTAGATACTAAAGTACCTGCGACAGCACGCCAAGAGTATTTACCTAATATTTGGGACGCTAGCACAATTAATGGTAAAAGCTTCGGTATTCCTTGGTATTTAACTACTGAAGTGACAATTTATAACACTGAAGTGTTGAAAAAAGCTGGTATTACTAAGCCACCTACAACTTATACAGAATTGGCGCAAGCAGCGAAGCAAATTAAAGATAAAACTGGTAAGTATGCTTTCTTTAGTACTTTTGTACCTCAAGATTCATCTGAGGTTCTGGAGTCGTTTGTAAAGATGGGTGTCCCTCTACTTGATGATCAAGGTAAGGCTGCTTTTAATACTCCTGCTGGAAAGGAAGTATTTCAATATTGGGTAGATTTGTATAAACAGGGACTATTACCAAAGGAAGTTCTAACTCAAGGACATCGACAAGCAATTGATCTTTACCAAGCTGGTGAATTAGCATTTTTGTCTTCTGGTGCAGAGTTTATTGATACGATCGCTAAAAATGCACCTGATATAGCTAAATCTTCTGCTGTTGCACCTCAAATTAGTGGGAAGACTAATAAGAAAAATGTCGCTGTGATGAATTTAATTATTCCACGCGATACGGATCAACCTGATGCTGCTTTAAAATTTGCTTTGTTTGTAACTAATACTGAAAATCAGTTAGCTTTTGCTAAGACTGGAAATGTTTTGCCTTCTACTGTTAAGGCAGTGCAAGAATATCAGGCTCAAATTAAGAGTAATAGTCAAGCATCGCCAATAGAACAAGGTCGCTATGTGAGTGCAAATCAATTGTCACAGGCAGAAGTGTTAATTCCAGCCATGAAGGATGTTAATGTGTTGCAGAAAGCAATTTATGAAAATTTGCAGGCTGCAATGTTAGGGCAGAAATCTGTTGATCAAGCTGTTACAGATGCAGCCCAAACTTGGAATCAAAAGTAAGAAAAAACCCCACCCCCCAACCCCCTCCCCTTAATAAGGGGAGGGGGAGACTGGCATTTTATCTTTTTTATTGTGGATCGACTTAATGTTGAGTTACTTAACTACTTAACAACTTGCTGTTGGAAAAAATGACCCAGTAAATAAAGCGAGCCACATAATACTAATAAGCTGGAAGTATTTATTGCTGCTTCTAAGCCTGTAGTTAAATCGGAAAATGTTTGACAATCAACTAAGTTAGGAGAAATACTATTAGCAAGGATGGCTAATTGTTGAGGATCAGCAGAACTATGATCGGGTACGGGTACTAAGTATAAGCGATCGCCTTCTCTTAATAACGCCTGAAATATCTCAGCATGATCCTTTGTGGAAAGCATTCCCATTACCCAAGTTACGGAAACACCTAACGTATCGACATATTGACGCAATGCTTTAGCTGCTGCGGGGTTATGTGCGCCGTCAATAAGTAATTTATGGTTTTTCCAAGTTGTCCATTGTAAACGTCCTAACCATTTGGTTTTTCTCATACCAGATGCGATCGCACTTTCTGTGATATTCCACCCGTTTTGTCGGAGAATTTGTAAGGATGCGATCGCAATAGCTGAATTACTTAGCTGAATATCCCCATGTAAAGCTAAAGGATACTTTATTCCCTGATATTCCGCCCAAGATTCAAACCCCTCCTTTAATTCAGGGTTAAAAACGGGTAATTTCTCCATCAATCCCCCCCCTTGATAAGGGGGAGTAAGGGGGGGTATCTCCATCAATTCCCCCCCTTGATAAGGGGGAGTAAGGGGGGGTATCTCCATCAATCCCCCCCCTTGATAAGGAGGGGTAAGGGGGGGTAATTTCCTTGCAGGTTCCACCCAAACCACCGGACAATTTAATTCTGTAACTCGCTGCGCTACTACTGCTTGTGCTTCTGGTGGTAATTGTCCCACAAAGGCGGGACATCCAGGTTTTAAGATACCAGCTTTCTCTGTGGCAATTTTATCTAGAGTTGACCCTAATTGCTGCCAATGTTCTCGACTAATAGAAGTAATAATACTAACTAAAGGGCGATCGCACACATTCGTTGCATCTAAACGTCCCCCTAACCCGACTTCCACCACAGCAATATCTACCTGCTGTTGAGCGAAATATAACCACGCGGCGGCAGTAATAACTTCAAACTGAGTAGGTGTTTCTGTATCTGGGTTGATTGCGGCTGTTACTTGCAGTAATAATTCTTGTAACGCTTCTAATGAAATTGGCTGTTCATTTAAACAGATGCGCTCATTCCAATCTACCAAATGCGGAGAAGTATAACGCCCAACCTGATAACCCGCCTCAGTGAGTACAGCAGAAAGATAAGCGCACACCGAACCTTTACCATTAGTACCAGCTACATGAATAACAGGTACATTGTGATGCGGGTTGCCTAAATCTGATAATAGTTGTTGAATTCGCTCTAGCCCTAGATGGACACCAAAGTGCTGAAAGGGTATAAGGATAGAATTAATGTCCACAATTATGTTCAAATAACTAGCATTGGATACCTAAATCAGCTTAACGGGATATAACGTCGATCTGTTGGGGAAAATTAATCAATTTTTAGATAGATAGGCGATCGCATCACCTACTCGTACAGTAATAAGTAGATACTGGAAATGCAGGCTGACATTTTCCCTACTCTGACGGCGTAGCCTAGAGTGTGGGGAACCATACGCTAATCACTGCTATCTCAGCCTAAATTTAATGCCTATATTAAGGTAAAAATTATCCTTTTGTAGTTCCTTACTTGATTAAACTTACTATGATTAGCTCTTCTGCATCTACAACCCTTGAAATTAACGCCGCTATTGAAAGTCACAACCCTTTTGTTGAGAGAGGTGCTGCTGTCAGAGGGCAAGATGTTTGGGGTAAAGGCTTACCTGATGTTACCAGTTTAAATGCTCACGCTTCTGATGCTGTTTTTCAAGCGATTCAACAGGTTAACACTGGTGAAAGCAAAGTTACCTCTATTGCTATTATCGGTCAACAAGGCACTGGCAAAACTCACATCATCAGTCGCATTCGTCAACGTCTGCTAGAAGAAGGTGATAATTTATTTATCTATGCTAGTGCTAGTCATTTTACTGACTTAAAGCTAATTAATTATCATTTTTTACAAATTTTATCTCATAGCCTGAATCAAACTGGTAAGCAAAATTTAAAGCAGTGGCAAGAATTAGCGATCGCTATCTTGATTGAAGCATACAATCATGTCGGCAAGCACGACCAAGCCGAAAAAATTAGCCAATATCCGCAAGATTTAATTCAGAATAACTTTCCTGCTGCTATTGAAAGAAATAATAAATTTATTGATAGTTTAGTAGCTGTTTCCCTTCTGATTAAACCTAACGTTGATCCAGATATAATCAGAGCGATTCTTTGGACACTTTCAGAAGTTCATGCACCCTACGCGATTAAATGGTTATCTGGAGATAGCTTATCTGAAGATAAAGCTACTGAATTAACTTTACCAAATAATCTTCAAGAATATCAAGAAGCTAAAGCTTTTGAATTCGCCTTGCAAATATTAGGTTTGATTAGTGATTATAAACCATTGCTAATTTGTTTTGATGAACTAGAGGGAGTTAGCATAGATGATTCTAGTTCTCATAAAGCCCAAGCAATTGCGGAATTAGTTAAAAATTTATTTGATAGCCTGATATCTAGTAGCCGTCACGGTATTGTAATTTTGACAGCGATGCTACCGGATACCTGGAAAGTAAAAATTAAATCTCTCCCTGGTGGAATACCTCATAGAGTTTCAGCAGTAACCTCAGAACCAATTGAATTAAAATATCTCAATGCTGACTCAATTGTTGAACTTGTAAGTTTATGGTTGCAAGAGTTTTACAACAATCAAAATTTAGTTCCTGAAACGCCTGTTCATCCATTTACAGAAAATCAACTCAGAGAATTAGGTAATTATAAACCTACTATTAGAGAAGTTATAACTTGGTGTGCTAACAATTTTGTTGTTCCTAAAGTAGAAACACCAACACCAGAAGTAAATCCTATCCAAGTTGCTTTTGAAAAAGAACTTGCAACAGTTGAAGCATCTATTGAAACACTTATAGAAGATAAGTCAAAACTAGCTGCGGCACTTCTGCTAAGTTTTTCTAATTTAATCGGAAAAACTATAGAGAATGTGACTATTGAGGGCATTGAGAAAGTCGAACCCGTTGCTTTAAATAAAGGTTTTATTGATTTCAAAGTAATTGCTAATCAAAATGAAGAAACGTTAAAAATTGGGGTTGCTATTCTCCAGCAAGATAACAGTAATCAGGTGTTAGCTGGTTTAAAACGGCTAATTGAGTACAAAACGTTTGATTTAAGTCGTGGTTGTCTACTTCGCTCTAAAGATATTGGTGCGGATTCTACGCAATTACAAGAAGGTGTAAAAAAACTACTTTCACCAAAATTAGGTGGCAAGTGGGTGATATTAGAAGCTGAGGCAA
This sequence comes from Crinalium sp., assembly GCA_049646245.1. GTDB lineage: Bacteria > Cyanobacteriota > Cyanobacteriia > Cyanobacteriales > PCC-9333 > Crinalium. Next base: position 11,250 of record JBARVL010000015.1, read on the forward strand.
TTAAACCACTTTTAGCTCTTCTTTTTGTTTCTAAAGATCGTGAAAATTATGATTTAAGTAAGGAGCAAGTTAATGAATTTATTGAGCAGAGTAATTTAGTAGTTAATAATTCTTTAATTCATCAGATTATTAGTGAATCTTGATTTGAAGACAAACGCCACAGCTTAAATGTAGTGCGGGCATCTTGCCCGCGTTAGGTTTTAGATTTTTAAACAAAGATTAGTTTAAAGATTGTTTAAGTTAGCTTATCTTGACATTCACCAATAAAATTGTAAAAATAGATACAGAAGTGTTAGCATTTTATTGATAATTGGACAACTACCTCTAACGTCCAAGTTTTTCAAAACCAAACGCCAACAACGATTACAAGCGATCGCAGTTTAATTCTTAATAAAACTTAAAAAATCATGTTACAGGCAAAAGTTATGAATCTATCTAATCGCGTCATCAGGAGCAAATACCAATACAACTCACCTAGTCTGGAAGTGAAAGAAGCCGAAATCTACGGCAGAAACCAGGAACAAGATTCTAGCTTCCGCTATGTTAGACATATCCCTGTACATACACCAGTAACTAGCTTGCTCAAATGTGAGGTTGCTAATCGTGCCAGGGGTGCTAACTCAGATTTATGGCTGAGAAAAAATTCTGTTACAACTTCTAGAAGCAGTGAAAAAACCTTAGATGAAACAACGCAAATTCACATAGAAAATATGCGTCGTAATTTAGAATACCGATTACAAGCAGCAAAAGCTAGAGGCGATCAAAACTTACTCCATCAGCTAGAAATAGAGTCAAAGCAATTAGCTTCTCAGAGATAGTTGTTTGTCTTAATTAACAACAGAGTCATAATTGCTGATTTGAGTAATTAAGTTATTTTACTCATATCTTATGATTAATCAAAACTACCCGATCCATTTATACTGGTATCGGGTAGAATGTTTTTTTGATAGTTTTTAAAGTTCAGTTAGATATAATTAGAACAATTCCACTTTAATACCTAAAAGTTTTAAACATGAAAATAAAAGTAATTGTTTGGCAAGAAGAAGATGTTTGGTGTGCAACTGTTCCTGCTTTACCTGGCTGTCATACCTGGGGAGAAAGCTATGAACATTTAATGGAAATGGTTAAAGAAGCAATTGAAGGATGGCTAGAGGTAGCTAATGAAAAACAATTACCCACTATATATGAAGTAACTGTGTAAGTTCGGGTTTAACTATTTTGAAAACTGATTTCTTGATACTAGGAATTCATTCATTATTCATACGTTGGTTAGCAGCAGTTGCAGGATAGCTATTAACTTCAATTAAAACTTGTCTTTCGATTAAGCGATCGCTACTATTAAACTGAAAAATCCTTGCTGTTACTTCCCCAATATCAGTTAACGGTTGAATCATTGCGCCCTCAAGACGAAAATGCTCGCCCCAGCGATCTCTTCTGGGGTTAAAAAATCTTACCAGTTCCCCTGTCCGCCAAATAATCGACCCTAGATCGCTCCCTTTATTCAAATTACAAAACAAACAGGCATAAGCTAAATTTTCGGCTGTAGTGTCTCCACCATGTTTTAAACTGATAATATGGTCAACCTGACAACCTGAAGGGCGATCTGTTGCCAGCATTAGACAATATTCACATAAATAGTCTGCTCGTTTAGCAACTAAGTTTCTTAACTCTGGAGAAAGATAGGGACGAGCCATAATGAAACTCTATTCCGATTTAGATTGTATGTGCTTGTATGCCTTAGCTTTGACTAAAGTAATTAGATGCTCTACTACTAATAATTCATCTAATTCATGCTGTTCTTCCTTAGTTAAATCACCATTTTTAGCACGATAAACTATGTCTTCTATCTGTTCTTTAGTGGCTTCAGAAAATTGAAAATTAGTTACATCTTCTGGGTTGGCTCCTTGAGCAATAAAATCAATAAATTCATCATAGATTCTTTTGGTTTGAATTAAGGTAGTCATAGTTACCTCACAAGTTAATAATGATGATTGGTTACTTTATTATAGATAACTAACCTAAAACGCGAAAAGGCTTTGATTACAAAGTTTTCATAGTTATAATCTTTTTAAAGGTTCGCCTTCCCATTTCCCTGCGGTTTTTTCAAAGAAATCTGATGGATAGCCTAATTCTTCTGGGCTAGGGGTATCGGTTTTAAAATCGCTGGCTTCATAGATGACAATTACTTCTAATTCTTGATTGGCTAAATTTTTGGGTACTTGTAGGTGTAAATTACCTTCTGCATCAACTCTTGATTTAATCTTCAGTTGCATATTGATTTACCCTTTAGGAAAATTTAGCCCTATTTTAATGATTTTTGAAGCTTCAAAAAATCATTAGCATCTCACTTCATATTATCCCAACCTCAAAAAATCGTTTACCAGTAACTCTATGAAGCTTTACGTTAAGATAATTTGACTATTAGAACGAAAAGAAGTTGCAGGAGAACATCATGTTAGAAGCATACCGCCAGCACGTTGCAGAACGGGCAAAGCTAAGTATTCCTCCCTTACCTTTAGATGCACAGCAAACTTCAGAATTATGTGAACTACTGAAAAACCCACCTGCGGGAGAAGAAGAAACACTATTAGAGTTATTGCGCGGTAGCGAAGCGGTAGCGCTCTTAGCGCATCGCATTCCCCCTGGTGTCGATTCCGCAGCTTATGTCAAAGCTGGTTTTCTCACTGCTATAGCTAAAGGTGAAATTACCAGTCCCTTAGTTTCGCCCATCTATGCAGTAGATTTACTGGGAACAATGATCGGCGGTTACAATGTGCAATCGTTAATTGATTTGTTGAAAGAACCCCCCCTTGATAAGGGGGGGCAGGGGGGGATCGCATCCGCCGCAGCAAAAGCTTTAAGCAAAATGGTATTGGTTTACGATGCCTTTCACGATGTTGAGGAATTAGCTAAAACTAACTCTTACGCCCAACAAGTAATCGAAGCTTGGGAAACTGCGGAGTGGTTTACATCTCGTCCTCCAGTACCAGAAGCTATCACCGTAACGGTTTTTAAAGTACCAGGAGAGACAAACACCGACGACTTATCACCCGCAACCCACGCAACCACCCGCCCCGATATTCCTCTACACGCCTTAGCGATGTTGGAATCTCGGCAACCTGGAAGCCTAGAAACCATTGTCGAGTTAAAGAAAAAAGGGCATCCCGTCGCATACGTTGGGGATGTAGTTGGTACAGGTTCCTCGCGCAAATCTGCGATTAACTCAGTGTTGTGGCATATCGGCAATGATATTCCCTTTGTACCGAATAAGAGGGCTGGGGGGTATGTATTGGGTAGTGCGATCGCGCCTATCTTTTTCAACACTGCTGAAGACTCCGGTGCATTACCCATTGAGTGTGATGTCAGCAAAATGGAAACCGGAATGGTGATAACCATCCATCCCTATAAAGGAGAAATCACCAACGAAGCAGGGGAAGTCATTTCCACCTTCACCTTAAAACCCGATACCATCCTCGACGAAGTACGCGCAGGCGGACGCATCCCCTTATTAATCGGACGCACATTAACCGATAAAATCCGTGCTGCACAAGGATTAGAACCTAGCCCCATCTTTACCCGTCCCCGTCCCCCAATAGACACAGGCAAAGGTTACACCTTAGCACAAAAAATGGTCGGTAAAGCTTGCGGACTCCAAGGTGTACGTCCTGGTACATCCTGCGATCCAATTATGACTACCGTTGGTTCCCAGGATACCACAGGACCCATGACACGCGACGAACTCAAAGAACTCGCTTGCCTCGGATTCAGCGCCGACTTAGTAATGCAAAGCTTCTGTCACACAGCAGCATATCCCAAACCAGTAGACATCAAAACCCATCACGAACTACCAGATTTTATATCACAGCGCGGTGGTGTCGCCTTACGTCCAGGTGATGGCATTATCCACTCCTGGTTAAATAGGATGCTATTACCTGATACCGTCGGTACTGGTGGCGACTCCCACACCCGTTTCCCATTGGGTATATCCTTCCCCGCAGGTTCAGGATTAGTTGCATTTGCCGCCGCATTAGGTGTCATGCCCTTAGATATGCCGGAATCAGTATTAGTCAGATTCAAAGGTGAATTGCAACCAGGAATCACCCTACGGGATATTGTCAACGCCATTCCATATATAGCCATTCAAAAAGGATTGCTAACTGTCGAGAAGAAGAATAAGAAAAACATCTTCTCCGGGCGAATTATGGAAATAGAAGGATTGCCCGATTTAAAAGTTGAGCAAGCATTTGAACTCACCGACGCAACCGCAGAAAGATCTTGTGCAGGATGCACAATTAAACTGAGTGTCGAAACAATTTCCGAATATATCCGTTCCAACATTGCGCTGTTAAAAAACATGGTAGCGCGGGGTTATGCAGATGCCCGTACTATCATGCGTCGGGTAGCCAAAATGGAAGAATGGTTAGCCAATCCGGTATTAATGGAAGCTGACACAGATGCGGAGTATGCAGAAATAATTGAAATTGATTTAAACGAAATCACAGAACCAATTGTAGCTGCTCCCAACGACCCAGATAATGTTAAGTTACTTTCTGAAGTAGCTAACGATTTAGTGCAAGAAGTATTCGTCGGTTCCTGTATGACGAATATCGGACATTATCGCGCCACTGCGAAAGTATTAGAAGGGGAAGGCGCAGTTAAAACCCGCTTGTGGATTTGTCCCCCTACCCGCATGGATGAAACCCAGTTAAAAGCAGAAGGTTACTACGGCATTTTTGATGCAGCAGGTGCGAGAACAGAAATGCCTGGTTGCAGCCTATGTATGGGTAATCAAGCGCGGGTTGCTGATGGCGCAACTGTGTTTTCAACTTCTACTCGTAACTTCAATAACCGCCTGGGTAAAGATGCCCAAGTTTATCTAGGTTCTGCGGAATTAGCAGCAGTTTGTGCGCTGTTAGGAAGGCTGCCCAATGTGCAGGAATATCTGGATATTGTGGCTAAGAAGATTAATCCATTTGCTGGTGATTTGTATCGCTATTTGAATTTCGATCAAATTGCTGGTTTTGAGGATGAAGGGCGTGTTGTTTCTAAGGAAGAGGAAGCCATGTTAGCTGGAGTTTAGTAGTATGATTGTAGGGTGAGTCTTGATGGCTCACCTGAATCCCTTTACATCAAGAGGTTAAATCATTGTATTATGAAATAGAATTTAAGCCCAAAGCTATTAAAGATTTAGAAGCATTATCTGAAAATACTAGAGAACGTATTATTAGCAAAATTCAGGGAATGCAGGAGGAGTTACAAGGTGATGTTAAACGACTAACGAACTTTACGCCAGAATACCGTCTAAGAGTAGGTGATTATCGAGTTCTATTTGAAATAGAAGAAGAAACTATAATAATTTACAGAGTTAAGCATCGCAGTAAAGCATATCAATAAGAGCAGATTAGCAAATGATTGAATTGCATCCTGAATTTATCACAAAAAATGGGCAAAAAGAATTTGCTGTTTTGCCTTACGAGGAATTTTTGGAGATTAAAGAGTTGTTGGAAGATTTAGAGGACTTAAAAGATTTACGAGAAGCAAAGCAAGAGGAAAAAAATAGCCCTTCAGTATCTTTAAACAATGTTAAAAATATGTTTAAAATTACCAATTAATATGGATAATTGGCAAGATATGACACAGGATAGATTAGTAAGAACAGTACATCCTGGTGAAGTAATTGCAGATATTCTAGATGATTTAGAGATTACGCCTACAGAATTTGCAGAAATTATAGGAGTACCAAATCAAACCGTTAACGAAATTATTAACGGTCAAAAAACAATTACAGTAGATATAGCGATTCGTCTTGGTAAAGCTTTAGGTAATGGACTAAGACTTTGGCTGAACCTTCAGCAAAAAATTGATGTTTGGGATGCTTTACAAAGCCACAAAGAAGAATACGATCGAGTAATGACTTTAGTTTAGGCTGGGTGATTATCGAGTTCTATTTTAAGTAGAGCCAGAAAGTTTAACAGAGTAATAATGAAAGAGTTACCTGATACCAAAAATTTGATGTTACTTGATAGCAATAAGCTGTTGTTCATTTAAATTGAACTGTTAATTATTGTCAAGTGTTTGTAGTGCGAGCGTCTCGCTCGCAAGTAATATTAAATTTAAATGCGTCTTAGCTTATCATCATCGCCCAAATTTACCATAAGTATTTTTACTCACGTAATGCGGGAAAGTTTTGGATTATTATAGTATAATTTCATGGAGAGTGTTTATAAAATCACCTGATTTTTTTTTACCTAATCCATCTAATACATAACATGATAGACCAACAAAAGTTTACTGAACTTAAAGCTAAATACAATATTCTTCAAGATAACGTTAAAGATTCTGATTCTAATTTTTTATACTTTATTTTAACTAAAGCTGACCTAGATATTGATTTATTAAATGATGTTGACTGGGATTGGCTAAAAAATAATAAAATAAACCAAACCTTGGAATTATTAGAGCTAAAAAAAGTAAAAGTAGTTAAATATTTAATTAATAATTTTAATATACTATATAATAAATACGGCTTTATTTTTACGGCAAATTCTTCTGAATTTTTAGCGGTAAGAAATCACATAAATTCTTCGCAATATGCTAAACAATCATTAAACAATCAATTAATTTCTATTTTAAATAAGCTTGATTCATTAGGGGAATTGAATCAAGCAGAAATTGATGATCTTAAACAACATAAATTAAATGAAGCTAAGTTTAATCAATTTTTAGATTTTCTGAAACTCAAA
>JBARVL010000016.1:0-11173 GCA_049646245.1 Crinalium sp.
GGATTGGGAATAAATTTTTCTGCGGTTAACTCTGGGCGGTTAAGGTAGCCGCGAGCTAGTCCGTCACCGCCAATATGTAGTTCCCCCACTACACCGATGGGTACAAGCTGCCCGTGGGCATCTAACAAATATATCTGTTTATTGCCAAGAGGGCGTCCGATGGATGGGTTGCTTTTACCTGGTTTCTGTACTTGGATAAATGTGGAGTAGGTTGTATCTTCTGATGGACCATAAAGGTTGAAAACTTGTTTAATAGTCTCTAGCTTATAGATTTGCTGGACAAGTTTATTTTGCAGTGGTTCACCAGCAAGGTTAATTGTAGATACTGAATCCGGAATCCCGTTAATTCTCAGTAACTCAGCAATGGCGCTGGGAACGGTATTAACAAGGGTGACATCGTTGGCAGCCAATAAAGCTGGTAAATTCAACGCATTCTCGCCTAAGATGACTTTGCCACCGCAGCTGAGGGGAGCAAACAACTCAAATACCGACAAATCAAAGCAAATTGAGGTGGCGGCAAAAACTCCAGCTAACTGTTGTGGCGAATAGACTTGTTTTGCCCAAGCCAGTAAGGAAACTGTACTGCCATGAGCGATAGTCACTCCTTTGGGACGACCCGTAGACCCAGAAGTGTAGAGCACATAAGCCAAAGAATTTGCTGTTACTCGGTTAGGCGCGTTTTGTTGGCTTTGTTGGGCAATATCTTGTTTGTCCATTTCCAAGCAAACAATACTCGCTCCGTTAGCAGGTAGCTCAGCCACCAACTTTTGTTGAGTCACCAGTACCGATACACAAGCGTCAGAGAGTATAAACGCCAATCGCTCCTTTGGGTAAGCTGGGTCGAGGGGTACATAAGCGCCACCCGCTTTGAGAATAGCCAACAGTCCCACTACCATCTCTAGTGAGCGTTCTACACACAACCCAACCAGTACCTCTGGTTCTGTGCTCAAAGATTGCAAGTAGTGCGCTAATTGATTCGCACGAGCATTCAACTGGCGGTAAGTTAATTGTTGGTCTTCAAACACCAGTGCTACAGCATCCGGTGTCCGCTCTACCTGCGCTTCAAATAGCTGATGTATGCACAGATTGGAGTAATCTACTTGAGTATCATTCCACTCTTCTAATATTTGGTGTCGTTCGGCGGCACTCAAAAGCGGTAACTCTGACAACTTTTGATGAGGATTAGCGACAATTCCCTCCAGCAGAATTTGAAAATGTGCCACCATGCGAGTGATGGTGGCACAATCAAATAAATCAGTGCTGTATACAAAAAAACCGCGAAGACCCTCCGGACACTCCCACAAATGAAGCTCTAAATCAAATCTTGTCGCTTGTTCATTTAATTCTTCCACAGGAGTTAGCGTCAGCTTCGAGAGTGCTAATGTCTCTGGCATATCCTGTAGTGCGAATATCACTTGGAACAACCGATTGTGGCTAACGGAACGTTCTGATTGTAGTTTTTCCACCAAGCACTCAAAGGGTAAATCCTGGTGCTCATAAGCTTCCAAAGTTACTTTTTGCACCCGCGCTAACAAGTCTAGAAAAGTAGGGTTGCCGGACAGGTCAGTGTATAGCGCCTGATAGTTGACAAAAGGCTCAATCAACGGGTCAATCTCGGTGCAGTTACGATTAGCAATCGGAGACCCCACGACAATATTTGGCTGATCAGTGTAGCGATACAACAAGGTCTGGAACGCTGCTAAGAGGGTCATAAACAGACTGACTTCCTCCTGCTGACTCAGGGACTTGAGTGCTGAACATAAGGTTTTGGGTAGTTCCAAGAATTGTTTAGCCCCCCGAAAGCTTGGAACTGGCGGTCGTGGATAGTCTACAGGTAATTCCAACACAGATGGAGCGTTTTCTAGTTGTTGCTTCCAATAGGTTAATTGATTAAGGTTCATAATCTAATTTCTCCCCTATTTGTCCCTATCAATGCGCTTCGCGACCCCTGAAAGAAGTGGATAAGTTTACAATCATTTCCGACTTCTATACATACCTAATTCCTCCTTTGCTTCGGGATATATTTCTGCAAAGTCAACATCGGGAGGCACCCAATTAGTTATCTCCATATCAATATTTTTTAGATCCAAAATAGACTTCAAGTACGCCACACCTGGATTAGTACATGGATGAGCTATAGGTATTTCTGTTATAGGCGCAAATTCCGTTCTTGGATTTTTCGTATTCAGGCATTGTTTATTTAATTCTTCTCCCGAATCGTCTACCGATACTCGCTCACCTACGTTATTGAGCACGAAACACTCTTTAACTAACCAGTTATCATCTACAATGCACTTTGCAGTGCACTCTTGTATAGGAGGAGATGCACTTACTTGTTGTTGTACTCCCAGCATTATTAATGCTACTAGCAGTACAATAGTCATCCTACGCTTGAACATAAACTTTATCGTATATAAAATTGCGCTTTTTATCATTTAATCCTCCCTACCGTCAGCAATTCTACATTCTTACTTAACTAAAAGTGTCTTAACGATTCTTTAGCTCAAATCAGAAAATAGGAAGCTACTTAACAATATCTCTTTCTATCTAAATATGGTAAATAACTTCCTATTTATTTAAACTAATTCACTGCTATTAAGTCAATTCAAGATTTGTCTCTCTTATGAAGAAGGGAGTAAATAGTAATAGTTTAACTACTTACCTAGCTAAAAAAGTAGCTAAGATATTCTCTCCCCTCTTCTTCTTGTGTCTTTTTATCAGTGATTAGATCAAAGCCTGTCCAGGACCGGGATAGCCATTGCACTTACCGACACTAGCAACAGCTTCTCCAGGACCGGGATAGCCATTGCACTTACCGACGGTGGAGATTCCAAAAATAAATTCCAACCGCAGCTTGAGATCTTCAACACCAGTTTCTTGAAGATTTAAACTCTGAATCTCAAAATTGAGATTTTCATCTACAGAATGATTCATGACATCTGATTCCTTCTACTAAAAAAACAATGGCATCATCAAAAGACTGAAGTTTGACAAAAACTTGTTTTGTCAACTAGTGCAAACTTGTTCCTGTTTCTTTTCTTTCCTGACCTCCTGAGCGACAATGTTCTCCAAATAAGCTTCCGCAACTAGGGCACGGAAACGATTGGCAAAGCCATCACAATAGTTGGTGTGAAATTTACCTTTGTGATTCATTGCCAAAACTGCACACCCACCTCCACAAGCAAAAGAGTAGCGACACTTGCGGCAAACGGGATTAGAAACCACGGTGCGGTTCCGCCAAGTTTGATTCAATTCTTCATTTAAAATGACTTCACTATCTTCATTGATGTGACCTATGCGAACTTTCGCATCGCCTGTCCTCTCCCAACAAGCATAGATATCACCGAAGGGATCAAGAAGGTACATCTTACTGTGGGCACCGCAAAAACTTGCTTTGAAGTTAGGTAAAGGATCGTTGCCTCCAAATAGCAGCCTTGCTCTATCCATCAAGCCATCAGAGTTGGGGCGACTCATGACTCTCATGTTGGAAGATTCCTTATGTAGTTTCTCTAAGGCTCGATCTAGATCCCAAGATGTAAAGGTTTTCTTGATGTCCGTGTTGCTATTAGCCGCATGGATAGGTGTTGTATAAGCAGAAAAATTCGAGTGACGATTCCATCCTCGTGCTATTATCTCGTCTGCTAACTTGGGCAACTGGTCAATATTATCACGGTCAACACTCATCCTTGCACCGACGTAAGCTCCTGCACCCAATGCCATGTCAATATTGCGAGCAATTTTATCGAAAGAACCACTACCATCAGCATAAATTCGTCGGTCGTCATGAACCTTCGCCGGTCCATCTACGGTAATTTGAAGGTAGGAAATTTTATCCGGTCCAATCAAATCTTGATAAGCTTCTAAATCAGTTCCGTTTGTAATTGCAGAAAACCTAGCTTTACCCAGAGAAAGTGCTTTATTGATAGTGTATTCAATAATAGGACGATTTTCTGTTAACAATGGTTCGCCCCCAAAAAAGGTAATGTCTCGAACCACATCTGCATCTTCAGGAACACCATGAGCCGCTTCAATTTTAGGCATTGCCGCAAAAATCCGGTCTACCATTTCTGGTTGCATTATCCGCAATAGATGCTGATAAGCTGGATCAGTTCTCATGTGATCTTGGAAACAATAAGCACAACGCAAATTGCAACTATATGTAGGCATGAAAACATAATGTGGCATCAAGCGGCGTTGAAAATGGTGTAGCCTAGTTGCCAACTCAACGAAATACGCTTCTTCTTGTTCAACAGTTTGTTCTGTTAAATATCCCCGACGTTTCAGTAACTCAATAGTAGCCTGCGAAGGGGAAATCACTTCTCCATCAATGGCAGGTTCTGGAGTCCAATCTCCGTAGAGGGGTTTGGGAGGATTTTTTACCTCTTTAGAGCGTAGATAAGTTGCTACGCGTCGAGATACTTTATCATACGCTCCTGTATATCCTTGAACCACAAGCATTTCTTCCTGATTACCAGGCAAATCTACATAAATGGTGTAACTACTGGTACGAAGCATCTTGTTTCTCCGGTTATAACTCAATTTTTTCGCTGACAAGCTTATCAGTTCAGAGACATCATAAACGTTAAAATTATCGGAACTTAAACAACGCTTACTTTACCACTTATTATCAATTTACAATTCATTATTTTTAGACAATAAGGCAATAATACCTCCAAATTAAAAAAAATACGCTTACTAGGGAAGTTTTTACAAAAATAAACATTAGGTTTTTACAACTACAGGACTTACGCAGGCGTAAGCCTGCATCCTTGAATATCACATTCAGGACTTACGCAACTGGCACAGTGATCGCTAACCCAAGAGCAGAAAATAAAAAAACGCAAACTTAGACAACAAAAGGGTTACAAGGTTTCTAAGCCTGAAAATGACTCCAATATTAAGAAATGTTAATAGTTCAGAAGAGTAAAGCAACATTTTGATGATAAAACTCGTGGAAGTCGATTCCTGAAAACGGTTTATGAAGGGGATTTTGGGTTTAACCCAGTTACCCACAGGTTGCCAGGAGCCGGATGCGGTGAAAGTCGCACGTCCGGTTTTGAAGGAGAGGTGCATCGCAGTAATACGGACATCGACTCTAATAATAGCAATTTTAACAGGGTTCGTTCACAGCAATCCAGAGGCAAGGAAACTTATGCGAGCTTTGGCTGTGAAAATGGCGCTACAGATTAAATAAACTTATCATTATAAGTACGTGAGAGCCAATCCTATTACGTTTCTTAAAGTCGAAGACCCTACTACACTTAATGACAACTTCAAAACCCAAAATTCACATTGAGCATCTGATTAAGATTTATGGAAAAAACCCTTATGCTGCACTAAATATGTTGCGATTGGGTAAAACTAGGGATTTTATTAGGCAGACAACAGGTCAAGTTTTAGGTGTTGCCGATGTATCTCTCACAGTTAATCAAGGAGAACTGTTTGTAGTGATGGGGTTATCCGGTTCAGGAAAATCAACCCTAATTCGCTGCATCAACCGTTTAATTAATCCTACCAGTGGGCATATCTATATTGATGATGAAGACGTTGCTCATGTTAATCAGAAAAGGATGCGAGAAATTCGCTTGACTAAAATATCGATGGTGTTTCAGCGATTTGGATTGTTTCCCCACAAAACTGTTGCAGAGAATGTGGAGTATGGTCTGATGGTGAGAGGAGTTAACACTGTCCAACGTCGCCAAAAAGCCCTGAAAATTTTAAAAGTAGTGGGTTTAGGGCAATGGGCAGATTATTGGCCAAACTCCCTCAGTGGAGGGATGCAGCAACGGGTAGGTTTAGCCCGTGCCTTAGCGACAGATGCCGAGATTTTACTCATGGATGAGCCATTTAGTGCTCTCGATCCGCTGATTCGCCGGGAAATGCAGGATGAATTGCTGTGCATCCAGAGAGAACTGCACAAAACGATTATATTTATCAGTCACGATATTCATGAGGCACTGAAAATAGGTGATCGCATTGCTGTGATGAAAGACGGCTATATCGTCCAAGTGGGTACACCATCTGAACTCATTACCGAACCATCTGACGACTACATCCGTGCCTTTATCCAAGATGTGAATCGAGTTCAATTTATCAAAGCTGGGTCAATTGCTAGTCAAACTGTTACCTTAATTCTCGGTAAAAGCTCTATTCAGGAGGCACTAGAGCAAATTTTACGCCACGCTCTCATACATATATACGTTGTAGATCGGCAAGGCAAACCTGTTGGTATTGTCAGTAAACAATTTCTTGAAGCACTAATCCGACAAGGCAGCGAAGATATTGCCTCTGTGATGCAAACAGATTTCCCTATTACCAATGGTTCAACCAATCTAGAAAATATTTTTCACCTGTATCAACAAAAACTGCCAGTTGCTGTAGTAGATGATATGGGTAAATTCATAGGCGTTGTTGATGCAAATGATGTTCTTGCCAGTATTAGCGATCTTTAAGCATAAAAATACGTAGAATAAGGGGATATTAACGGATTACCATAGGTCTTGGAAGCTCTAAGTTATTAGGAGAGACTCGATCCATGTTAAATGGCTCTAATCTGATTGCCAACAGCAAAAGTGGATTGAATGTAATATTAAACCCCTTTGAGCTTTATACTATACCCCTTGATGATTGGATTAGAGCGGGCGTTAATTTTCTTGTTGATAACTTTCGTCCCATCTTTCAAATTATTCGCATTCCCATTAAATTTGCTCTTGAAGGGATAGAAGGAATCTTTACTACCATTCCTCCTCTAATTCTTTTGATGATTATCAGCTTAGTGGCATGGCAATTTGCAGGGGTAAAAATTGCGGCTTATAGCGTCATTGCTCTTAATGTAATTGGCTTTGTTGGGGCGTGGAATGAGGCAATGGTAACGCTCTCTTTAGTGCTGACTGCGGTAACATTTTGCGTTGCGATTGGCATTCCTCTTGGCATAGCTTGCGCTAGGAGCAATTACCTTGAGCAATCTGTTCGACCCATTCTTGATGTCACGCAAACTATACCAATCTTCGTTTATCTTGTTCCCGTAGTAATGCTGTTTGGCATTGGTGAAGTTCCTGGGGTGATGGCAACCATTGTTTTTGCACTTCCACCCCTGATTCGGCTTACAAACCTGGGGATCAGGCAAGTGTCTCAAGAGGTAGTTGAAGCAGCATTTGCCTTCGGGTCAACACAGTTGCAAGTGCTGTGGCAAGCGCAAATCCCCTTGGCTATGCCGACTATCCTCGTCGGGTTAAACCAAACTATTCTATTTGCATTGGGAATGTCGGTGGTTACCTCAATGATTGGCGTACCAGGATTGGGACTGATGGTGTTGCAAGGTGTTGGTCGTCTGGATGTAGGACTGGCTGCTGTTGGAGGATTGGGCATTGTTTTGCTGGCAATTATGCTTGACAGGATTACTCAAGCTGTGGGAAAAGTCAACAGCCCAAGAACTTTGCTTCAACAAGGGCCTATTGGTTTTCTCCTCTCTCGACTAAAAGCTAAAAAGAACTCAGAAACAGTCAAGCTGAGAACTTAACTCAAGCAAACGGCGAATTTAAGCACTGCCTGGAAAGGAGGTAAAAGTATGCCGTAGTCCTACTAGGCGAAGATAGACTCTATCCCTGTTACACTTGCCAATACCCCGTATCAGAATCCTTACAATGATAAAGCTTGAATTACCAAAACAGGCTGAAATCAAGTCTAACTTGACTGTACTTGCTACCCTTTATATTGCCCTGCTTGCAGTATCACTCGCGCCCATCTTTATTCGTTTCAGCGAGACAGAACTGGATGCTAATGCAACAGTCTTCAATCGTCTATTTATCTTTGTCATGGTTTTTGGAACTGGTCGAGGGATTAGTCACAAATTTTCTAACCATCAAGATGCAAGTCAGCAAGAATCTTTAACTTTGCAAGAGTCTTTGCAACATTGGCTTTTTCTGTTTGCTGTCGGGATTATTTCCGTCATGAACTTGATGCTATGGACTATCTCTCTGGAATATACCAGTGTAGCTAAATCTGTATTATTAACAAATCTTACTCCTGTGTTCATAACTTTGGGTAGCTGGTTATTTTTAGAGAAGAGGTTTGATAATAAGTTTGTGGCTGGTCTGGTGATCGCGCTATTTGGAGCAACAGTTTTAGGACTGGAAGATTTTCAAGAAGGGGATTCAACTTGGCTGGGAGATTCCTGTGCTACATTGTCAGCTGTTTTCATAGCGATTTACTTTTTAATGGTAGAACAGTTGCGGAATCGGTTTTCTGCAATTACAATTCTGCTCTGGCGTGGCATAATCGGCAGTACATTACTTTTACCTATTATTCTCATGAGCGGGAAACCGCTTTTTCCTAATTCTTGGATAGCCTGGTTTGCCGTGATAGGTCTGGGCTTGATTTCCGAAGGCTTTGGTCAGCGTCTTCTTGCAGATTGTATGGATAAATTGTCCTCTGGGTTTATTTCTGTGTTTCTACTTTTGGAGCCGATTATGAGTGCCATATTAGCGTGGGGCATTTTTGCTGAAAATCTTAGCCCCACAACCTGGTTGGGATTTGCAGTGGTTCTTTGCGGAATTTACCTGGCTAAATCCAGTAGCACTACTATGAAAGAAGCATCGGAAACTAGCTCCTAATCGTTAACTTAGTTGATGTTTACAGTCATTCTGAGATTCGTTGCAGTATTTGTTGAACAAAGGCAAGTTTCAAAGCCTGGTGGCAGATCACTTGCTCAATATCCGATTGGAAATGACCAGCATCGAACCAGTGTACTTGAATGTTCTTACCAGTTGAGCGCATCCGTTGTTCGTAGGCTTGCATTTGGCGGGCAGGACACCGGGCATCATTGCGACCTTGAATGATTAGTATCGGTGCCCGTACCTGTTCTGCATAGGTAATTGGGGATGCTAGACGGTGGATTTCAGGCTTCTGACTCGGAGTACCTCCAAACAAAACTTGTTGATAACTTCGTAGCATTTCCACCTGATCTTCGTACATTAAAAACCAATCTGCGATCGCAACCTCAGCCATTCCCCCAGCCCATAGATCGGGATACTTACCCAATGCCTGTAAAGTAAGATATCCACCATAAGATGCTCCAGTTACAAAAATAGCATTGCTAACAGCAATGCCCTGGTCAACTAACCAACGTCGGGCAGCAGCCATATCTTCAACTTCTAACTGACCTAGATTGCCCCAAATAGCTCGCTCAAAAGTTTTTCCAAAGCTTGTTGAGCCTCGATAGTTTACCGACAACCAGGCAAAGCCGTGGTCTAACCATGCCTGACAAGAAGGGCTAAATCCTTCAACAACTACCTCTGCTGGACCCCCATGAACGTGAATAATTGTAGGAAATGGTTTTTTGCTTGCAAGCGGCAAAGCCAGCCAAGCTTGGATTTGAGTACCATCACTTGATGGAAAATGAATCGACTGCCATGAGCTGCTTTTGGGCACATCACTAGCTACTAATAGTGTTTGTGCCAGTTCACCATTTTTGGGATCAAGTGCAACCAACCGTTCGGGATAAGTTGCATCAGACAAAACAATCCAGATCTGATCCTTGTGGAAACAGGGACTATTCAGAGTACCGTTTGGATGATTGAGTCGAGTTAAGGTTTCGCTCAATAAATCGTATCGATAGAGTTGGTAGCAAGCATCATTAATTTGATAGAGTAAAAGGTGTCGCCCATCCGGAAACCATCTCCAGGCGCGTACATCTCCAACTAAATTGGGCAGAACAATATCCTGACGTTCATTAGTGTAAGGACTCCAAATGAAGGGGCGGTTAAATCCGTACTTATCAGTCATCGCCAACAAACGCATATCTCCAGACAATGGTGAGAAGCTTACGAATTGTAGACTGGCATCGATATCTTGGAGTTCTGCAACTATTTCTCCAGTAGATGTCTCGATCGCCAGCAGACGGTGAATATTATTACCTATTTTATCTGTAGTAGACAAAACAGCTAACTCACCCTTATGGGAGAGAATCAATCCTAAAGAAAACGCAGTAGATTGCCAAAGTAAGCGAGGTGATTTTAATACACCAGAAGGCGTACACTCTAAACTGTAGAGATGGAAACCAGCTTCACTAACTGCAATAAATCCAAACAAATTACCATTTTGACTTTGAACGATATCCAATGATGCATAAGGAGGTAAGTCTGGCGTAATATCTTCTTTTATCCCTCCCTCAAATGGTATTCGTACGTAGTGACCAACTTCATTACCTTGTTCGTCATCTAAGTAGTAGACATAACGACCATCTATTGCAAGGGTGCCTCGAGTAACTCCTGTGGGTTTGTTAGTTAAAGGTTTTAGGTAAAGTGTGGGAATTTCCCAAGAGTGTAGTTGAAAAACTCCTGACTGCTGAGTACATATTAGACCACGGTTGGGGTTAGTTATTGCTAACTGAGCAGAAAAAACTTTTGTACATCGAAAACGCTGCTCCCAATCTACATAGTGCGTTAAGTCTTGTGAAAAAGGAGTCATTAAAATATACATAATTTATTAATTTCTTGCCCTAAAAAGTGATTTTCATAAGCAGGTTCTCTCGTACTTAGTGTGCTAAATTAACTTGAATTTATCCTCAAGGCTCAGCTAAGTAAGGGTTTGAGATCATTTAACCCTTAAATTTAGCCTATGAAACTTGGGATGGAGGTGAGATCGCCTCGAAATCGCACTCGGCAACAGTGTAGGACATTAGAACATAGGTATTCTTCTACGTGGAATTATTGCCCTGCTTAAATTATAAGCTTTAATTCTTAATTATTTATTTAAGTACTGTTAAGAAAAGTACAGATCTAATTACGAAAAGCGGCACAATTTTAGTAAGAATCGCTAAAAATAAACTCAACAGAGGTAATTTGAAAGAAGCTTTATCAATATGATACAGCCAAGCAGATTTCATCAGGACCCGCCTTGTATCTGACCGCATCAAAGCAAATTAGAGAATGGTCAGGAATCGTAGAAACTGGCTCTCCCGTAGTTAGTATGCTAAAATATTATATTTGTTTGAGTTAATTTGATTAATAAATGAAAAGGTTAATGACAAAACTGCTGGGTTTACCTGGCGTAATAGTAGAGGATAGCATCGAGACAGGATCAACAATAATTTTATCAGTAAGAGCCAAAAGTAAAACAGCAATTTGCCCAAGATGCGGTCAACTTAGCCGTCGTCTTCATCAAAACAAAAAAC
>JBARVL010000017.1:0-12767 GCA_049646245.1 Crinalium sp.
GATGACTTACCACCAGCAAGTTGAGCCAATTCTTCACGACGGGTAAGGTGAGTATCCAAAATACTTACACGCACAACAGTACGAACTTCTGGTAATTCCTCTGCTACTGCGCCATTATGATTTACTTTACCGTTACTCTGTGCAACTACTTGTTTATCTACCCTAAAATGATTATCTGCCATTGCAGCAACTAATGGTTGGTGGGTAACACATAAAACTTGATGTCCCCGACTCAGTTGGTGTAGCTTATCTGCGATCGCTTGTGCAACTCTTCCAGATACACCCACATCAATTTCATCAAATATTAATGTGATCGGAACATCAACTTGAGAAAAACAAGATTTTAATGCTAATAAAAAGCGACTCATTTCCCCACCAGAAGCCGTAGCAGCTAATGGTTGGAGTTTTTCACCTGGATTTGAACTAAAGTAAAATAACACCGTATCCGCCCCTGTTGCGCTGGGAGGACAAGGTGTAATTACTACTTCAAATTGCACTTTATCCATTGCTAAAGGTTTGAGTTCTGCTACCAACCTTTGTCCTAAATTATCAGCAGCATACCTTCGTAGTTTTGTCAACTCTTTACAAGCTTGATTTAAATTTTCTTGACAAGCTTGATAGTGTTTTTCTAAGTCTTCTAAAGATTGACCACCGTTATTTAATTCGCTAAGTTCTGCTTGTAATTTCTGATAATATGCGATCGCTTCAGCTAATGTTGGACCATACTTGCGACAAATTTGCTTGAGTGTGCGGATACGTTCTTCAACTTCACTCAAACGCTGAGGATCTGCTTCTAGTTGATCGCCATAAGCATTAATCTCACGTCCTGCTTCTATAACTTGCGCTAAAGCTACACTGACAATCTCCCAAATTGATTGCAACTCAGCATCATAAGTCACCATATCAGTTAAAGTAGCGTCAGCTTGACCGAGTAAGTCAGCCGCAGCAACTTCACCCGCGTCATTTTGATAAAGAGCTTGATAAACTTTATAACTTAGTTGTTGTAGTTCTACTACATGACTCAGGCGTTGACGTTCATGCTCAAGCTGTTCTAATTCATCTGCTTCATTCAGACTAGCAGTATCTAATTCTTTAGTTTGATATTCTAATAAATCCAGTCTTTGCAAACGTTGCTGTTCCGAATGTCTGCGCTTTTCTAGTTCTTGTAAAGCTGTTTGACAAATAGCATATTTAACCCCTACAATCTCCCTCTGTGGGATGATGTCGGAACCACCATAAAGATCAATTAATTGCCGTTGAATAGCTGGCGCGGTTAACTGTACAGTTTGACCTTGAGCCGTAATTTCTACTAAGCGATCGCGCAATTGATCCATCAGTTGTCGATTTACCAACACGCCATTAACACGCGATCGCGATCGTAAACTACCTTGAGCAACAGCAATTTCGCGCGAACAAATAACACTCGACTCATCAAGTAAATCTATTTCTTGCGTACTCAACCACTGCGCCACAGACTGATCTACCTTGAAAGTAGCTTCAACCATTGCGCGATTTCCACCAGTACGGATTAATCGACTGCTGACTTTACCACCCAAAGCGACATCAAGAGCATCAAGGATAATTGATTTTCCAGCACCAGTTTCGCCTGTCAAGACATTTAGACCAGCACCAAACTCTAGCTGTAACTGGTCAATCAAGGCAAAGTTTTCAATCCGTAAAGCAGCAAGCATGAAACTAAGTTTACCTTGAGGGTAGAGCTAAATCAGTAGCATCTTGGATTATAACCGTAAAGCCCATATAATCCTTTGCGCCCTACCCTACGGGCAGCATAAGGAAGAGTGCGCTCCCCCTTTGCGCCCTTTGCGCTCCTCCTTTGCGCCCTACCCTACGGGAAGCCTTCGGCTAATGCGTTAAAAAATCTAACCCTGATTGAAACCAATAACTTTCCCACTGCAACTTAAACCAAACCCACACCTAGCGACGTACTAACTTAGCCGTTATAAATTGTTACAATACTTAACAACGTCGCGTTCAAGCTTATGAAATCTAGCACCTCCCCAGCATCACTCAGGTTTGATGACGACTTGACCGTGATGGATAATTCGGTTGATTCACTAAATATGGAGTCGGTAGAAACAGTAGTAGTTGACTCAGAGTTCGCCCCAACATCAAATCAACTAAAATTAGCGCGGGTAATTGCTTCAAAAGATTCTCCCGCAGGTATGCGTTACGACCCAATTGTAATTGACGAGTATTATCGGCAACATCCATTCAAAGTCTGGGGACGCTTGTTAAAGATTATTTTACCGTTTATGAGTTTTGGGTTCTCGTTGTGGTGGGATAAACAAACCAAGCGTGTTGCTAAAAATCAAGCTCGTCGAGCCGAGAAGATTAGGGAAATATTAACTAAATTGGGACCTGCTTATATTAAGGTAGGGCAAGCACTTTCGACGCGCCCAGATTTAGTACCGCCTGCTTATTTAGAAGAATTAACTCATCTACAAGACCAATTACCGCCATTTCCCAACGAGATAGCATATCAATTTATTGAAGAAGAATTAGGCGATCGCCCAGAAGAAATATACGCAGAATTAACTCCCCAACCAGTAGCAGCAGCATCTTTAGGGCAAGTATATAAAGGTAAATTAAAGACTGGGGAAACTGTTGCGGTAAAAGTACAGCGTCCTGGTTTAGCACAAGCGATCGCACTAGACGTTTACATCTTACGAAACCTTGCTGGTTGGACTCAAAAGAATATCAAACAGGTACGCAGTGACTTAGTGGCAATTATGGATGAATTTGCCACCCGTATCTTTGAAGAAATGGATTATGTCAACGAAGGAAATAACGCCGAGCGGTTTGCTAAACTGTATGGTCACATTCCTGAGATTTATATTCCCCACATCTATTGGGAATACACAGGCACTCGCGTCTTAACAATGGAGTGGATCAACGGTACTAAATTAACCAACATCCCATCACTTCAAGCACAAGGAATAGACGCAGCCCATTTAGTTGAAGTAGGCGTACAATGTTCTTTACGACAACTATTAGAACATGGTTTTTTCCATGCAGATCCTCATCCTGGTAATTTATTAGCTACTACTGACGGTAAGTTAGCTTATCTTGATTTTGGGATGATGAGTCAGGTTAAACCTTATCAACGTTATGGTTTATTAGAAGCAGTTGTTCACTTAGTAAACCGCGACTTTGAAGGATTAGCCCGTGATTATGTCAAGCTAGAATTTTTAACACCAGAAACAGATTTAACACCAATTATACCCGCCTTTGCTGATGTTTTCGGTAACGCTTTAGGAGCAAGTGTTGCTGAACTTAACTTCAAAAGTATTACCGATCAATTATCAGCTTTGATGTATGAATATCCTTTCCGAGTACCAGCGTATTACGCCTTAATTATTCGCTCTCTGGTTACTCTAGAAGGAATTGCGATCAATATTGATCCTAACTTCAAAGTTTTAAGTAAAGCTTATCCTTATGTTGCCCGACGTTTATTAACAGATCCATCTCCTGATTTAAGAGCATCATTGCAAGATTTGTTATTTAAAAATGGTAGCTTCCGGTGGAATAGATTAGAAAATTTGTTGAAAAATGCTCGTAATAGTGATGGCTTTGACATCAACCAAGTTTTAAATCAAACCCTGGAATTTTTGCTTTCTGAAAGGGGGGCTTTTATCCGGTATCAATTAGCTGATGAAATTATCAAAGGTGTAGATACATTTGGACAAAGTACATTTAATAATGTTGCTTATTCATTGCAAAAGCGGTTCGGGTTTGGAGTTGCAGAAAAACCATTAATTACAGAAACATCTCAGACTTTAGAACATATAAAACGAATTTGGCAGATTTTGCAAGAAACTCCTGGTTTTGATGCTTTGGCATTCTTACCAAAGATTCCGCAGTTGTTATTAAAGCCAGAAACGCAGAATTTGGGTCAACAAATTGCTGGAGGTTTAGCGCAAAGAGTAGCAGCAAGGTTAATTCGGGAAGTTTTATTACAAGAAACTCCCGAAACTGTTAGTCATAATGGTTATAAAACACATAAAACTCCTCTGTTAGTGCTACCACCTAGCCGTTAGATATGCGGGTGAATATTATACCCCAAATTGAATAGTTGCGCTATATCAAAGCCCGCTTTTGTGGGCTTTTTAATTTGTTGCAAAAAAAAGTGGGATAACGCAGGAGTCGTTATGCGATCGCTACACACTAAATACCAATTTTTTTTAAGATTAGTAGCAATTATTGGTTAATGAGTTAAAATTAGCGCCATCTCATAATTAATTTCAGGTGCGTATGTCTATCTCCATCAGCATCACGCCACGCGCTCTAAAAAAACTTAATTACCTTGATTATAAAGCTCGTGCTAAGTTCGTCAGTAAAATTAGATGCTTTATTACTCAACAAGCTGCTGCCGATCAAATTAAAAAAATGCACCAGCAGGGAAATAAAAATATATTCCGCATCCGCTACAACTTAAACCAACGTATTATTGCTAGATTAGTCAAAATTTCCGACTACCCTAAACAGATCCGCATTCTGGATTTCATCTCTCACGACGAGATGGATAAAGGACAGTATTCCACAAATGACAACAATTCTACTTTGATCAATCTTGATACTTTAAATTTTGAAATTGATGATCAAGAAGATCCTAACTCTTCAGATTTAACAGTAGATCATTCTCTAGAAACAGAAGATTTTGACATTATAAACTATGACTTCTTTTTACCTGATTTAATTTATCCAGAATATCAAACTGAGGCTGATTTATTATTTTCACCTGAGCAATATGCAATTGTTAAAAGTAATCTCCCCATTTTACTAACAGGTAGTGCAGGTAGTGGTAAGACTACAATAGCTGTTTACCAGGCTTTACAGCAGAGTTATAACTATGAGCCACACCAAAAAAGAATTTTATATGTTACTTATAGTCGCTACTTGAAAGAATATGCTAAAACCATAGCTCGTAGTTTTGGGGAACAACTACCCAAAAACTTAGATTTTTATGACTATGACTCTCTGTGTTTAAAGATAAGTATTAGAAATCAAATTCTTAAGAATTATAACTTTGACCCGAACAATAAAATTAATCAGCAAAAATTTATTGAAAAATTTTGGAAAAATCATGCTGTTGCTGGTTTAGATCCAATGGCACTTTGGCAGGAAATTAGGCATCTAATTAAAGGTTCTGCAATAGCCACTGCAAATGAAAACAATTTAATAACTGAAGAAGAATACATAAACAATAGACATCTTTCTACTATTCCTACTTCAAATTATCAACAAATTTATAATTTATCCTTACAATATCAATCTTGGCTCATCAGCCAGGGGTTTTGGGATGAAGTTGATATAACCCATAAATTGGTAGGTAATTTACAGAATTTTAATTACCCTAAATATGAAGCTATTTATTGTGATGAAGTTCAAGATTTAACCGAGATTCAAATTAAATTTTTACTACAACTTTTACAACCCAGTTGCCTAACGCAGTTTTTCTTTACGGGAGATCCAGCGCAAATTATTAATCCCAGTGGTTTTAAGTGGAATAAAATCAAAAGTTTAATTTATCAGCAAACAGATTTAAGAATTTGGCAGTCTATTAAAGATAGTTTAAATCCTAAAAAAATAAAAATAAATTTTCGTTCTAGTGGTAGGATAGCCCAACTCGGACAGCAAGTTTTAAAGCTATCTGGACAAGACAATGATAGTAAATCCGCAGATTCTTTAGCAGAAAATCCCTTTATAGATGCTGGCAAAAAACCCCTGGTTATATATAGTGATGAAAGTTCAATAATTGATGACAGAAATATATTTGGTGCTTGGAATGCTATAGTTGTCACTAATGAAAATGATAAACAACAGCTAGTTAGACAATTTACCAAAGACAATATCACAGCGAAACGGATTCTAACTATTCAAGAAATCAAAGGCTTAGAATTTAATGAATTATTAGTTTGGAATTTTTTCTCTACTTTTGATAGTTGGTCTGATCGCAATAATCAAAATATTCAAGAATTACTAGCTTTTAAATATAACTGCCTCTATGTTTGTATTACTAGGGCTAAACATAAGTTGTATTTCTATGAAAGCAAAAATAGCGATTTTTGGAGAAACCCGCAAATAGAACCCTTTATTGAAGCAGGTAATTATAGCAGCCTAGATAGCTTTTTTAGTATTAATCAATCTTCAGAAGACTGGCTGAAATCAGCGAAAGAATTTGAGTTGCAGGGAGCATACGAACAAGCAAAAGAAAATTATCAGCGTATTGGCTTGATTAATGATGTTCTCCGCATGGATGCTTTATTGCAAGAAAAACATGAAAATTGGGAACAAGCAGGGGATATTTGGGATAGCTTATCTCAATGGGATAAAGCAATGCTTTCTTGGTTTAAAGCCCAATCAGATTTATACAAAAAAAAATGGCAACAATTAAATCAAGCAGGTTTGCAACAACGAGCAAATTATTTGCAAAGAATTTTTGAAGATAACGAAAATTTTGAGTTAGCAGAGGTTGTAGGTGATATTTGCACAAGTGCCAATAATCATCCTCAAGCTAAATATTATTATGAGTTAGCTGAATTATGGTATGTAGAAAATAATCAACTTCTTCATACTGCTCAAGTTTTAGTCAAACTCAAACAATGGACAAAAGCAGCAAAGCTTTGGGAAGAGTTGCAAGCTTGGCAAGAAGCGGCAGAAGCTTGGGAAAAAGTAGATGAATTTGAAAAAGCAGCTATTGCTTATACAAAACAAAATAACTGGGAACAAGCTGCTAAATTGTATGCTAAAGCTAAATGTTGGCTGAAAGCTGAAACTTCTTGGAAGCAACTAAATAACTGGAAACGTGCTGCTTTGGTTTGCGAGAAACAAGGAAAGTTAGAAGAAGCAAATAAACTCTATAAAAAAGCTAAATGCTGGCTGCAAGCTGCGCGACTGTATCAACGCGCTCAACTATGGGAGCAAGCTGCTACCTTATATGAGCAAGAAAAATGTTGGCATCAAGCTCAAAAGTGTTGGATCAAGGTAGAATATAGCTCGCGCATTCTCCAGCATTTAGCATTTTCTTACCAACAATTAAATCAATTTCAAAGAGCCGCTAAACTTTATGAACAAGTAGAATGCTGGCAGGAAGCTGAAGATTGTTGGCGAAAGTTAAATCAATGGGTGCATATTGCCTATGCTTGCGAACAACAATTTCATTGGCAACAAGCAGCAGCAGCATGGAAATTAGCCAATGAATTAGTCAATGCAGCAGTATGTTTTGAAAAAGCTGAGTCTTGGGTTGAAGCTTTAGAATGTTGGCGACAACTTGGTAACTGGGAGCGTTTGGCTAGTGTTTGTGAAAGACAAAAGCAGTGGCAACAGGCAGCAAAAGCTTGGAAATTAGCAAAATCTTGGGAAAATGCCGCTAAGTGTTATCAAAAATGTGAATGCTGGGCGGAAGCTCAAGAATGTTGGCATAAATTAGGTAATTGGCAAAATGTCGCTTTAACTTGTGTAAAACAAAACAAGTGGCAACAGGCGGCAGCAGCTTGGGTATTTGTAGATAAATGGGAAAATGCAGCTAAGTGTTATCAGAAAGGTGAATTTTGGGCGGAAGCTGAAAGATGTTGGCGAAAATTAGGTAATTGGCAAAATGTCGCTTTAACTTGTGTAAAACAAAACAAGTGGGAAGAAGCGGCTCAAGCCTACGAAATAGCAGAAAATTGGCAGTTAGCAGCTAAAGCTTGGTTACGAGGAAATAATCTAGAAAAAGCGGCACAAGCTTGGGAAAAAGGTAGTTTTTGGGTGGAAGCTGAAGACTGTTGGAGAAGCCTGCAAAAGTGGGAAAATGTGGCTCATGTTTGTCAGCAGCAAGGTAAATTACAAGATGCAGCCCAAGCTTGGGAGTTAGCTGGTGTATTTAATCGTGCAGCAGAAAGTTACCAACAATCCCAATTATGGTGGGAAGCTGAACAGTGTTGGAGAAAAACACCTAATTTGCTCGGTGTCGGATTTGCTTGTGTAAAACAGAAAAAATGGCAACAGGCGGCTGTTGCTTATGAAAATGCTGAGGCGTTTGATGATGCCGCGCAATGCTACGAGCAAGCCCAATTATGGGCGGAAGCTGAAAAATGTTGGAGAAATTTAGGTAATTGGCAGCGTGTGGCTTTTACTTGTCAACAACAAAACAAGTGGGAAGAAGCGGCTCAAGCTTATGAAAATGCCAAACATTGGCAGCAAGCGGCTCAAGTGTGGTTAAAAGTAAATCAGTTAGAAAAGGCAGCTAAAGCTTACGAAACTGGTGAGTTTTTATCTCAAGCTGAACAATTGTGGCGACAACTGAATAATTGGGAGCGTGTGGCTAGTGTTTGTCAGCGACAACTCAAGTGGCGTATGGCGGCTGAAGCTTGGAAATCAGCAGGAAAGTGGAAAAACGCCGCAGAATGTTATGAAAAAGAGCGATTATGGGCGGAAGCTGAACAATGTTGGACGAAAATATTAAACTGGAAAAATGTCGCAATTGCTCGTCAGAAACAAGATAGGTGGCAAAATGCGGCTGAAGCTTGGAAATTAGCAAGAGACTTTGAAAAGGCAGCAGAATGTTATGAAAAAGATCTATTATGGGCGGAAGCTGAATATTGCTGGAGAAAAACCTCAAATTGGGATCGTTTAGCCAATGCTTGTTATTTACAAAATAATGGGCGTGAGGCTGCACAAATTTGGGAAGAAAATCAATCTTGGCATCGAGCAGCGATAGCTTGGGAACAGGTGGGAGAGATTGAAAGGGCAGATAGGTTGTATGAAAAAGCTCGGCAGGGCAAGAAAAGATACGATTTATTGGCAGGCTTGGAAATCCTCGGAGACCTATTTAGGTTTTAGGTCAGCAAAAAATTGGGTAAGCGTAAATTTATATTAACTTGCCTTGCGTAGATAGCGATCGCACTTTCCCCCACTCCAACTCTACAATGCGCGATCGCCTAAATTATACCTCAATAAAACAGCCGAGATCGGCTGCTTCCTCCAAATATGGTTGAATCCAATTGACGCTAGCTAATAAATTTTTTAACCAACTTATCACAATTCATTTTTTGCTGTGCGTACCGACAATTCAAAAACTTAACTGTGTACGCATACTACCAACAAACACCGTCGGATTATCACTAAAGTTATTAATGTTTCCAATTACATACAAACTGGGAACTATTGAAACATTAGGTGTTAAAGGATAAGAGTAATTTGCTTCAATTTCGTATTGAGTTCCGCCATTACCACCACCAGAAGCTAAAAACTGGCGACCGTCCTTAACATCAAATGGAATAACAAATGATAACGTACCTAATGCGCCTTGCTTACCCAAATCTGGAAAAGCCAAGCCAGCTTGAATACTTTGGGCATTTATATCTCCACTAGGTCTTCCAGGTATTACTGGGTCTATTTGGGTAGTTGAATAGTAATAACGTCCAAACACTCCCAAATTTTTGTTAATTAACCAATCAAAATTAACCCCAAAGGTATCAGCCGTAGCATCATTAACAGGGTCGCCAAATCCATCATCAGCTATACCAATTATCGGCTTACTAGCAATTACACCAAATATTTGATTGAGATAAGAATGTTGATAAAGCAAGCGAATATTAGCAGCTTGGCTAGGCTTGAAGGTCAATTCAGCCGTAATTGTATGAGTACCATCAAATAAGCCTTTGCTTGGGTCAACGGCTGGACGAGAACCAGGTAAAAACTCATTGCTCTCTCCTAAATATCCCGCATGGAATTCCAATTGCTTATTGATATTCCATTCAACTACTGCCCCAGCACCACGTACAGTTGAGGTTAATAAAGTACCAAGAGTAGAGTTAAAGCTAGATCTCCCATTAAAAGGTAATGTAAAACGATTGAAGTCAAAGTAATAAGCCCAATCAATTTTTGGTCCAACTGTTAATCGTACAGAGTTATTAACTGGGAAACTATAGAACAAGTTGCGAACCACAACATCACTCTGACCCAAGTTTGGAGTAGAAGTTTGATCGAAAAAAGGAACGCCTACTGAATTGAATAAACCTGCTGAAACAAACTCATTTGCTGGAGATTGTGAATTAGCCGCAGCTAGTGTAGTTATTAAAACATCTCTACCTGTAAACGATGTGTTAAGTGTGAGCCATGTTAAACTACCAAAGGTAGTGCTAGTATCAGGAGTTATATTTCTAACAACTGGTTGATTAGTTCCAGGAATGCGGGCTGCAATAGGCAATAAAGGGCTGATTCCTTCTGCTTTTATAGAATCTCCAGCCGTCGCGCTCGTAAGGTTGAAAGAGACAAAACCGCTAAGTTTAGTAGTAGTGGAAAATTGATTTGCTTGCAGTGCGGTAGTACGTGCATCTACAGTATCTAAGCGTGTGCGAAGGGAAGCTAATTCAGTAGAAAAATCTGCTTGTAGCTTTTTGATAGTAGCTAAATCTAATTCAGGAACTTGGTTTGTGTTACCTACCCCAATTAATTGCGTTATTTTATCTAAACAACTATTTAAACCAGAGGCAAATTCATATCGTGTTAATGCTTCATTACCACGAAATCTGCCATCACGCGGCACAGAAATACATTGGTAGCGTTCAATTAGCGATCGCAATGCTTGATATGCCCAGTCAGTAGGTTGCACATCAGCTAATTCTGATCCAGAATTTATTTGCTCAAGCCCATTGTTATTAGGCAAAACTTCCTCTCTACCCGCCTGAGCTTGATCTGTCAAACTCTCGGCAGAATTTGAATTAATTAATGGCTTTTGATCAGACTTAATATTGTCGGTTGCTTGTACAAAAGATTGATTGGTATCTGAAAATACTTCAATTTTTGGTTCAGCTTCTTCTGCGATCGCTGCTTTTAAGAAAATAGCTGGAAAGATTAAGATAGCTAAACTTAGGCTACCCCACCGTGCGTGTTGCCAAAACTTTTGCATTGCTTTATCGAATTAAATAATATTTAATACTTATCCAATATAGGCTCATCAGGATCATTTGCGCCCATCTCTCCCAGATGGACATGACGTTTTATTAAATATAATTAAATTAATTGGCTTTTAAGCTTTCCTTACAAAGCAGTTATGTTATATAAATGTATTTTTTTTTGATTAATTTGTATGTGAGCAAATTATTGTGATTTTTTGAAAAAAAGTTGTTGAAATATAACCAACTATTCTAATAAAAGTAACTTACTCACATAATTCTTTACAACTCTGTTCTGGTTATTCTGTTGCTACTGCGGCTCCCCCTGTACAAAGGTTAGTCCATCGCACTGCCAACATAGTGATGTCATCAAACTGATCTCTATCGGCTATATGCTCCTGCAAACGAGTTTCTATATTTGTGAGCATTTCTGTAGCCGAGCAAGTAGATTCCTCCAACAATGACAGGAGCCGCTTCTCGGTAAAAAAGTCTCCATTAGGGCTACGGGCTTCAGGAACACCATCAGTGTAAGTGAGTAACATATCACCAGGTTGTAGCTGAATTTGCTGTATTTTAAAATTCATATCAGGCATCATTCCTACAGCAGGACCAGTGGGAGCCAGACGCTTAATCTCTCCATTTGAACTCAAAATAATTGGAGGTTCATGCCCACCATTAATGTAAGTCACTAGACCAGTCGCAGGATTAAGTATGCCAAAAAACATTGTGGCAAACATACTCATCTCAAAGTGAGTTTGGGCAATGTAATTATTAGTAAGTTCGATCGCTTTCAGGGCGCTATATTCCGGCAAGTTATTAGCTATCTGCTGGTCAATTTTATAGCCGATTTCTTGAGCATTATCCAGAATAGCAAATCCGCTTAAGAGAGTTTGACCAGAGAAAACACGAATTAAACTGCGGAACAGAGCCATAAACAGCGCGGCTCCGACTCCTTTATCGCATACATCAGCAATAACTAGCCCTACATAATCCCCAGGCAGTAAGAATGCGTCGTAGAAATCCCCAGCTACATCACGAGCAGGATAGAAACTAGCAGCAATTTCCCAATTGGGAATTTCTGGTAAATAATCTGGCAAAAAATTTCTTTGAATTTGTTTGCCTTTATCTAATTCATTGCGGAGGGCTTTTAAATAAGTTTCGGCTATATCTTTAGCTTTTTCTAATGAACTATTGGATTCATCAAGTTTGGCGTAAAGACCAGCATTTTCTAACACAAGAGCGATCTGATCTGCTGTCACCTGCATCAGATGAGCATGATCGTTGCTAAAATGTCCTGGTTGAGAGTGTAACAGAGTGAGCAAACCGAGTAACTCCTCACCCCTGAGAATCGGAACTGCCAAAGCCGATCGCACAATGTAAGGTTGATTAGGGAGTTCTAGCCAACGTTCATCTTCTTGGGTGTCAATAATCAATCCGATTTCTCGGTTACGGCTAACCCAACCAGCAAGTCCTTTGTCTATTACAATCCCAATCAGTTGAGTACTGTACTCAGCCGTAGCATCTTTGCGCGTCAGAATACTGGCACTAATAGCCCCGCTACTATCGTATAAAAATAAACTGCCTCTCTCAGCATCAGTTAGCCCGTTACAAACATCAAGAGTCTTTTTTAGGGTCGCAGTGAGCATCTGCTCTTCTGTTTGCGATCGCGCCATAGCTACTAGATTTTCTAGCAACTCTCTTTGCGCCTCAGCAGCAGCTTTAGATGTTTTGAGATCCTGAACCTCAAGACGCAGTAATTCTAATTGCTCAACTAGCGATGCGGTGGATTGATGATCTTCTGCCATAATTACCTCAACTTTAAGTTGACATTCGCTTCATCACAAATATATTTCGATTGCGATTATC
>JBARVL010000018.1:0-8929 GCA_049646245.1 Crinalium sp.
GTACAACAATCTTAATCTGGTACATCTCTACTGTCATCAGCAGATTCACTCTAAGAAGAGTTTAGTAAGTTCGTAGAATGCTTGAGCCGTGTGCCGTGAAAGTGGCAAGCACGGTTCTTAGGGGAGGGGGTGGGAGTGATTCCACCTTCTTACCCGACCACCAACGATGCCCTCGGTACCCAAAGGTCAGCAAGCTACAAGTCTCGTCATCTGCTTGTGCTGGTGTAGCTCAGTTGGTAGAGCAATCGCCTTGTAAGCGATAGCGGGCAGGTTCAATTCCTGTCACCAGCCCTAGAATGCGTTCACATAAGTGCAATCGCTCCAATATGCGAATGTGGTGTAAGGGCAAACACCGGAGCACGCCAAGCTCCAGATGCGAGTTCGAGTCTCGCCATTCGCTCTTCTAGCCTCGTAACTCAGTTGGGAGAGTGCCTCTATTACAAAGAGGAAGTCGCGGGTTCAATCCCTGCCGAGGCTACCAAATTATGGGAGTGTCGCCTAATGGATGGGGCATCGATCTTCTAAATCGACCAATGTAGGTTCGATTCCTACCGCTCCTGTTATGGGTCTGTAGCTCTAATTGGATAGAGCGCCTGTTTTGCACACAGGAGGTTATGGGTTCAAATCCCATCAGATCCACTGTGACTGAACCCGAAGCGGCGGAGGGGCTGGTTTGTGACACCAGTGAAGCGCGAGTATGCGCTACGCGCAGGCTTCGCCAACAACTCTCGTCAGTCACCTCTTAATGGAAGATGCCGCTAAATGGATGGCAACTGGTCTCGAAAACCAGGGTACAGGTTAACTGTAAAGGTTCGATTCCTTCATCTTCCGTTTTTTATCCACCAGAGGCCGAAAAGCGAGGCACCGTGCTGATAACGCGGCAATAGGAGGGGCAGTACCTCTCTGGTGGATTAACTATCTTTATATTGCACGTTGCATTAATCCCAATCTTCTTGTTCAAATTCTGATTGGTTAAAGTCCTTGGTTATTTCTTCATCTTCTGAATCTTCATCTACACCAGATAATTGCAACCGCACACCTCGTAATTCTTCACGCACTTCTAATAACAAATTGTGTACATTGTTAAGAGTTTTTACTAATTCCTTGTACTGATTTGTAGATACTACTCGTAGTTGAGTATTATTCGCGCTCGCTTCTTTTATTACCCGATTAAAATCTTTGTTCAGTCGCCTCAATTCTAGATCAAACTGTCCCATCCGTACACTGGTTTTGGCATTAATAGCTGGCACTTTCGGAGGAGTAATAGGACGACCTTCTACTCGTCTGCGAATAAACTCAGCTAAAGGCAGGGCATAGAAAGAAGCCATTTTCTGCCATCGGCTTTTTTCCACTGGAGTCAAGCGCAGCAAATAAGAAGTAGTTTTTTCTTTTCCCTCTGATTTTGATGCCATGACTTAACACACTTCTTGGTAAAGTAATCCTGCCTAACCTAATAGACCCAATAAGACAGCAACACGAAACCTGAGTAATTCAAGCTGGTTGTATATCACAACTCCCTGCTTGCTTCCAATGTTATCTGGAAAGTATGTGTAGTGTGTGCAATCAGGGAAAAATTTAGGCTCAATTCAATAAAGTTAGATCGTAATCGCGAATTTCGCCAAACTCTTCAATATATTCAACGACTTGTTTAGTATAACTTCCTCCAGCTTTGAGTCGCTCTAAATTCCCCACGACAATTAATAATTCCCTAGCACGACTAACAGCTACATTCAGCAAATTTGGTTGGCGGTTAAGAAACCAAAAACTATGATTTTCTTGACACTGACGAGTAGAAAAAATAATTACAGATTTCTCGCCACCTTGAAAAGTATGAACTGTACCAATATCATTATTAGAAAAATCTTGCCAAGCTGATTGTAAACGTTCTTGTAAAGCATTGGCTTGACGACGATAAGGAGAAATGATTCCCAAAGAATTTTGATTATTAGGCGAATTTAATTTATAGCCTGCTGCTAATAACTCTTTAACTAAAGTTTCAATCACATCAACTTCTGCCCAATTGACATTGTTAGAGTAATTTCCTTTGACGTGATAAGCAATTAAATTAGAACCCAATTTGGAAAGCTTTTCTTCTGTATTAATCGCCATACCGTAATCACACAGACGATCACAAAGAGAAGCTATGCTAGGCACGCAGCGAAAGTGTTCTTTGAGAAGAATGCCATTACCAATATCGCCTTGTTGTTCTGATGCTCCTGCTGCTCGTTGATAAGCTGTACAAACTGTAGGGCTATATCTGTCGTAGTCACTATCTGTCAGTTCACGTGTTAGAAAAGCTTTAGCGCAATACTCATCTTTCTTCTGGTCGCTTAATGGTATAACAGGCTCTAATTGCATTGGGTCGCCTACTACCAGTGCTTGATGGCAACGTACCAAAGCTGGAAACAATAGATGGACAGGAATTTGTCCAGCTTCATCAACAATTAGTTGATCGATACAACCGCTATCAGGGTAAGGAAACAAACGCCGTAGTGAATGTAAGGTACTGAGGAAAACTGGAAATAGCAAGCTGAGATGACGATAAACGTTTCTCCAGTTAACTGCTAACTGACGTAATGCTTCCCATTCGTTGTTGAGAACGCCCATATAAATTCTGAGGGAAGCAATCACTTCATCTTTCTGTTGCAATGCAGACTGCTGTAAAAACTGCCAAGATAACTCGAATAATTGCACTTGCAGAGAGTGTAAGTCAGTATAAAAGCGGCTGTAAAAATCAGTTGTTGGGTAACTAACAAGTTTTTGTTCTAGTTCTTGCTGGCGACTACAAAGCTGCTTAAGTTCTGCCTGTAAGCTATTTAGTGTTGCATTGTTTGCTTGATGCTGTGATGACTGCTGTTGCCATTCAGCAAATTCTCTTAGCTGCTGAGATATCGTATAGCGCCACCCTTTCAAGTGCTTCAAGTTGATAATCAACTCCATAGGAAATGACGTTTCTCTAGTAGCAGCTACATCATAGGCAAGTGTTCGATTTAATCGCTCAATAATAGTTCTTTCGTCACTGCGCGTTAGAAGTAGCCAAACTTTGTGTAGCCCTTCCCCTATTCGTTGCCACCAGTGCTGATGTTTTCTAGCAGCTTTTCTGGAGTATGTTTTGGATAACTTTAACCAAGCTTTTTCTAGTTGCGCTTGAATTATCTGGTAGTTGTCAATGGGAAAATCTGAGTAATCTGGAGATTGTGGCTGTTGTTGCTCTTTGATGATTTTCTCAATTTCTGCTTTCAGGACGGCAATTTGAGTTTGCACTTCCAATAGTTTTTGAGACGCAACAGCTTGTTGCTCAAGTAATTGTTGGTCTTGTTCTAGGTGCTGCTGAAGTTGATTAATTCCTGCTAGCAACTGAGTTTTAGCTTGTTCCCACTGATTTAGGAGAAACGTTTCTCCTAACAACCAATCAATAGTAGCTGACAGTTTAGGTAAGACTTGTTTCTCAACTAACTCTTTGGAACCACCTGATAAATAGAATTGGCTCTTATGAAATTGTCTAGCTAGTAATTCTTCAACGTTACTGACAGCACGATTGTTCGTACTGGTAACTACAGTCAAGATACTTTCATATTCCCCTGTAGTAGCGAGATGTACAGCACCTTTGACAACTTGTGTGGCGATTTTGTGCAGCAGTAAAGTCGTCTTACCATTCCCTGGTGGCCCAATAACAGCAGTAATCGGGTTACTTTGTGAGTGTTTTAGAGCTTCTGCTTGTGATTCAGTTGCTGGATGTGTGGGAAAAGCTCCTTGAAATAAAACCTCATGTTTAGGTGGTTGTGGTCTCCCAAATAAATATTCGTAAGCTGGATGTCCTAGTGCTGCCCAATCCCAGTGATGCTGCGAACAGATTTTGGCAAAGTCTTTATGAATGTTGTAGTTAAAAGCAACATAGCCAAAGTTCAGCAGGTAAGGCAGCAGTTTTGACCGCACTGGGGAAGCAGGTAACTCGATTAACCCGATAAAGTCTTGTAGCGTTTTGAAGGGGTGATTGAATGTAGTTTCTAGAAAAACTTTCAATCCTTCTTGAGTTACCAAACTTTCTGCTGTTTCTTCTTCTAGTCCATACCACTCTATTAAATTGGGAATGATAGGTTGAAACTCAAACTCAGTTAAATTCCAGCCACGACTGCGGTATCTGCCTGCAAAGATAGGAGAAACGTCAACAGTAAATAAGGGACGAAACTGACGATAGCCTTCTTCGATGATATAAAGCTGAGGAAAGGCGACGGCTATGCACAGTTCGGAATTTTTGTTTTTCTGCTTAATATCTTTGAGTTGTTGCTTTAGTTCCTTAAACAAAGATTCGTCTAGCAGTAAGTTGTCTCCTAGCAGGCTAACGCCTGCATCCCAGACACGAGGGCGCTGTTCATCTTTTGCTTCTACCTTAGCGTTGCTCAAATTTTCGATATGCAGGTAATCTAACCAAGCCGAGAGCAGCGCCCTAATCTTTGCTGAGTCGGTCATTAATTATGCCAGGAATCCTGTTGACGTTGATTTTGTGCCGATTGGCAGTCAGAAAACCTCTATCAGTAGTAGGATTCGTATTTTCTATTGCTTCTTTTTAATCATTTTCCAATAACGCTTCGAGTTGAGTTAACAGCGTATCAATCTGTTGCTCCTTGTTTGGATCTTCCCAAAGTCGCGTTTTTTTGAGTTTTTGATAAGCCACTTTGAGTCGCTCTGGAAGTTGAGATGTGGGTTGAGAAGATGGGATTTGACTCGGTGGAGTTTGTTGTTTGACCTGTTCTTTGATTTGGCTTAAAGACCAATTGTTAGAGACTGTGGCTTCCAAGAGTTGTTGGCGTTGTTGCTCATCTTTAACTCGTGCCAAAGCGACAGCTTTGCTATACTCCAGCTTGCCTTCTCGTAGCTCTACTAAAATCCCTTCAGGCAGATTGAGTAAAGGCAGGCGCTTGGTGATGAAAGTTATCCAACTCATCAGCCCCAGGCTTTCAAACACCTTTTGGATAGCCAGGAACTTCTCTGAATCATCCGAGTTAGGAGCTACGTGGCTCCTAGATTCAGTTGCTTCTTCTAAATCCGAGTTAGGAGCTACGTGGCTCCTAGATTTAGTTGCTTCTTCTAAGTCCGAGTTAGGAGCTACGTGGCTCCTAAAGCCATCCTCTTCAGATGCCGATTCTTTCCCTACTTTGTCCCAAGCGTTCTTCATCTTGTACAGCAAGGACTTAACCTCACTGACATCGCATCTCAGTTTTATAGATAGCAAAGCTAAAACTGCTTCGGTTTCTTCAATTGGGTTAAGGTCTTCCCGTTGTAGGTTTTCAATCAGTGCTAATTGCCAAGCTTGTTCATCTGACAATTCCCGCACGACTACAGGCACTTCTGTTAATCCCACCTTAGTAGCAGAGCGATAGCGTCGCTCTCCGGCTACCAGTTCATAACCTCCTGACTTTAAGGGACGTACTAACAGAGGTTGCAGCAAGCCATGTTGCTTGATTGATTCAGCTAACTCTTCTAAAGCTTGAGGGTCAAAGTAGCGTCTAGGTTGTGAAGCCGGAAGATGTATTTCAGTTAGCTTAATCTTTGATTCAGTTGCTTGTGGCTCCTTGGTGACATCGGGTGAGTCTAACCAAGGCACGGCAGTAGTGATTTGACCGCCATAAGGTTTGCTAGTCCGTTTCCGTGGACTCATTCTAAAGACTCCAAAGATTGAGCAATTTCTTCAAGAAGTGGAACAGCCGCGTGCTTAGAATCATACACAGCTAACGGCGCACGTTCTTCTGAGGCATCGACAAAGGCAGTGGCTCTAGGAATAGGTGGAAATATCTTACCCCAAGAAGAAAGTTGTTCATTGATGGCACTCAAAGCTCGCGCATCTGCTGAATTGGCTTTGGCGTATCGTGTAGGAACAAATCCAATAATTTGTAACTTCCGGTTAGCTTTGTTTTTGACGTGGCTAAGAGTTTGTAACAGTTCGTCTGTTCCCTCAAAGGCTTTCAAATGCGTTTCGATAGGAACAAGTACGTGAGTAGCTGCAACTAAAGAAATGTAAGAAAGCAAGCCTAAGCTGGGAGGACAGTCTACTAATATGAAGTCGTAATTGTTCTGAACTGGTTCAATCGCTTCTTTGAGTCGCAAGTCGCGCATGGCAGCACTAACTAGCTGCATTTCTGTACCACTCAATAAGCGGTTAGTAGGCACTAAATCCATGCCATGAATGCCAGTATGAATCGGTAGCGGTTGTTCGTCAATAATGGCATCAGCAACGGTTTTGTTTAACTGCCCTGGCGCTAATCCCATAAATTTAGTTAGGGATGCTTGCGGGTCCATGTCTATGAGTAGGACACGGTGTCCACGTTGGCTCAGGTGGTATCCCAAGTTTTGGGTGAGGGTAGATTTCGCAACACCGCCAGCTTGGTTAAATATCGCAATGATACGACAAGATGTGGTTGACACGGGTAAATAATCCTCAATACGATTTTTGTGAATCCGCAATCAACTGCTATGCAGTTTAGATGAATTTTGGCTCAAAATCACCAATTTACAGCAATAATTTCTGATTGAAAGTTGATGACCAATACTACTGATATGCAGCCAAGTTAAAAGGTCATCAGTAGCAATGAAGTAGTATTGTTGTTGAACAAAACTGGAAAAGCTGTACAGGTTGCTTCTAATTCGCTCTGCTGCAATTATCTGGAAAACCACGTATTTCATAACTTGGGAAGCAAGCAGGGAGCAAGTATATCTTTAAAATACCGCAGATAGCTCAAATATTTCTCACTGTACTAACAAAGATTTTTCGACTTACTACTCTTGACGACGTAGTGTAGCACCAGTTACGCCTGTAACAAATCCCAAGCTCAATGCCATCAAAATATGGGATGGTGTAGTAAATAAAGTAACAAGACCAATTACTCCAGCTACAAATACGCCACTGTTAAGTAGATTGATAAATTTCTTGATAACAGGCTTTGGCTGTTGGTCATAGATAGCTTGCAAAGCTATCTCATTGCTATCTAAATCTTGAATAATCGCCTGGATGTCCCTACCTGTTTCTCTTTCCAATCGAGCGATCGCTTCTCTATCTGCCTTTACAGGTGATACCGATAGTCTCAGTAAAGATTCTGATAGTGTTCTCTGGGTGACTAACTGACCCTTAGTTTGCTGGTTCATCACTTCTAAATTATTAGCTAAAAGGGCAAGGGTAACAAGGGGACAGGGCAAACGCATCAAAATTTGGTGCGATCGCCACCAAATCTGGATTTTCTTTCTTTGTTGTCGACAAAGCTTGCATTGTGGCAAGATCAAGTAAAAGGGAAGTTATTACTAAAAATTGCTAGTTGTCGTTATAACAGTTTTGTGGTAAGAAAATTTGAGAATCTGTGCGCCTGCTAAGAATGATGAAAACGTTTGTCTTGAAAGCATGGTGACTGGACGTGACTTATTTGAGGCACAATATGCGCGTGAATAAGTTCTAAAAAAGTAATATTAAGCAAGGCACGTTCATAAATAACTGACCAGTGAAACTTCCACCGAAAATCACAATTGCTGACCATTTTTCTACATTAAAAGATCCAAGAATAGAACGTTCAAAACTACACCAACTTATTGATATTATTACTATTGCAGTATGTGCGGTGATTTGTGGCGCAGATGGTTGGGAACAAATCGAACTTTATGGTAAAGCTAAACATAATTGGTTCTCGCAATTTTTAGCATTACCAAATGGCATCCCTTCTCATGATACTTTTGCACGGGTTTTCGCACGTATTGACCCTGAAGAATTTCAACAGTGTTTCATTGATTGGATTAAAGCTATTAGTAAGTTAACAAATGGGGAAGTAATTGCCATTGACGGGAAAACTTTATGTAATTCATATGATACTGCAAGTTCGCAAAGTGCCATTCACATGGTGAGTGCTTGGGCAACAGCTAATCGACTCGTGTTAGGGCAAGTAAAAGTTGATGATAAGTCAAATGAAATTACCGCTATCCCAGAACTGCTCAAGATTTTAGACGTTGCTGGTTGTATTGTTACTATTGATGCAATGGGATGTCAGAAAGATATTGCCAAGTTAATTATTGAGCGTCAAGCTGATTATATACTAACAGTTAAACAAAACCAAGGCTACTTATATAAGGATATAGAACAATTATTTAAGCAAGCTCAAAAGAACCAGTTTCAGGGCATTGACCACAGCTATTATGAAACCATAAATAAAAATCATGGTCGCCTGGAAATTCGTCGTTGTTGGCTCCTTTCTAATGTGGCTGAATTAATAGATACTGACAACAATTGGTCAAATTTATTTAGTGTGGGCGTTGTAGAATCAGAGCGACGAATAAGAGGAAAAATTGAGCAGGAAACTCGTTATTATATTAGCAGTATACAGCATCAGAATGCCAAGTTATTTGGGCAGGCAGTTCGTAGCCATTGGGAAGTAGAAAACCGACTTCATTGGGTATTGGATGTGACCTTTAATGAAGATAATTCCCGTATTCGTTCCGATAATGCTCCACAGAATTTTGCTGTGATACGCCACATTGCCGTTAATTTATTAAACCAGGAAAAAAGTCGGAAATTAAGTCTAAATAACAAACGTTATTTAGCATCAATGGATGACGATTACCTACTCAGAATTTTATCTAGTTAGCAATAAGCACGCGACTATTTTCAGATAATTAGAGAAATTTGTACTCAACGCGCGTGCGTAAATCTCACATCAATCCGATCCGCGCCTGCTGATAACAGTAAGTGAAAATTTGGCTACAACAAACCCGTACACAGGTTCTGATTACACAAGAAAAAACCTTACCACATTATGGCTATAACGACAACTGGCAATTTTTAGTAATAATTTGCCATCTTACTCTATATTGCCACAAGGCAAGCCTTGTCGACAACTTCATAGAAGATCCAGATTTTGTGGCGATCGCACCAAATTTTGATGCGTTTGCCCTG
>JBARVL010000019.1:0-7898 GCA_049646245.1 Crinalium sp.
TTACTTTTAGACGTTAAAAATAAGCTAATTGGTACTCAAGTCATTACCATTGGTACAGCAACAGAAACCTTAGCGCCTCCCCGTGAGATTTTTAGGGAAGTGTTACGCCAAGGAGCCACAAAAGTTATAGTTGCTCACAATCATCCTTCTGGTAATCTTGAACCTAGTAATGAGGATATTAGTTTAACTCGCCAGTTATTAACAGGAGCGCAATTTTTAGGTATTCCGCTATTAGATCATTTGATTTTAGGTAACGGCGACTACCTGAGTTTGCGACAAACTACAACCTTATGGGATGAATACCCTCAAAGAGATTAATCTTGCACAAAAAATAATCTTACGACTTACGCAGAGATCCCCCTAAATTCCCCTTAAAAAGGGGGACTTTGAATTTCCCCCCCCTTGTTAAGGGGGGTAGGGGGGATCAAGGTTTCAAGCTTTCGGTGCGTAAGTTCTATTATTGTTAAACTGCTTAAGCCTTAGATCTGTATTAAGTGGGTGGGCAGATTTCTGATTTCGCAATTATGCTGGAGTAAGCATAAAAGTAAAAAATTACAATAGTTGCTATGGCTGGTTTAAGTGATATTGTCCAAAAAGCATTTTATTTAGGCGTTGGGTTAGCAGCGACGGCTGGCGAAAAAGCTGGGGAAAAATTAACTGAGTTACGCGCCCAAGCGCAAAAGCTGGCGGATGAAATGGTTGCTAAAGGCGAGATGACAGCAGAAGAAAGCCGTCATTTTGTCGATGATATGATGCAACAAGCACAGCAGCCTACAGTAAAGTCATCCAGCAATGCTAAGACGGAACCACGTCGGATTGAAATTATTGATGATGATGAACCAACTAAGACTGATGTTGACCAAGCAGAAGTTATGCGTAAACAGGTAGAGGCTTTACAGGAAGAACTCCGCCGTCTCAAACGTAGTTAAAATACAGATAAAATTAAAACGCGATCGCAATCTTTAAAATCATAGGCGATCGCACTTAATCAAAGCTAGGATCACAACATATTCCTTTGAGCAGTTTTAAGCGCAGTGTTCAATGGATGTTTCTTAACCTGAGAACCGACAATGGAACAGTGGTCAAAAGATTTCTTTGAGATGCTAGATACAGTAGCTTTAATGGTTGATGAGTTCTTCCATGAGGTTGCTGAATCTGTCGAGACTGTTGCTGAAGAAATGCAAACAACAATGTCCTCTGATATTGAGCAGTTTTTGCATGAAATATTTGAACCAATTGCTGAGTTTTATATAGAATTAGAAGATGTCGTCAACGAAGTTGACCAACCTTTTGATTACACTTATATAGTAGAACCAACCTTAGATAAAAACCCTGCTTGTATTGGTTGCCAAAACTATCACGGTTTAGTTTATAATGGAAACTTATTAGTCTGCGGAATGCACCCCTATGGTTGGGATGAAAGTAATTGCCCAGACTGGG
Source organism: Crinalium sp. (assembly GCA_049646245.1). GTDB lineage: Bacteria > Cyanobacteriota > Cyanobacteriia > Cyanobacteriales > PCC-9333 > Crinalium. The sequence continues at coordinate 1,441 of JBARVL010000019.1, forward strand.
AAGAAAGCAAAAATAATTCCTCAAATTCCAAAGATTTTTTTTAATTAGCTAAAAGTTGAATGTTGAACATTTCAACATTTGAACTTGTTGTTCTTGCCAAAATTGTGCTGCAAATAAACAACTACTTATGACTCAATCTCCTACCCAGGAACAATCATCGCCAGCAGAAAATTTAGAAATGAAGTACGGCGAACGTAATATTGCCGAAGGGCAGTTAATTACGTTCCCAAATCCACGAGTAGGGCGACGTTATAATATCTCGATTACATTGCCAGAATTCACCTGCAAGTGTCCGTTTTCTGGCTATCCAGACTTTGCCAGCATCCACATTAACTATGTTCCCAATGAACGGGTTGTAGAGTTAAAAGCAATTAAGTTATATATCAATAGCTATCGCGATCGCTATATTTCTCACGAAGAATCTGTTAATCAAATTCTTGATGATTTTGTAGCTGCTTGTGATCCATTAGAAGCCACAATTAAAGGAGATTTTTCTCCTCGTGGAAATGTTCATACCGTTGTTGAAGTTCATCATCAAAAGTCTAATTAATTTAAGTTAACCTCTCCCCAACCCCTCTCCTACAAGGAGAGGGGCTTACTCCCTTCCCGCCCAAACAATACCTATTTGAAAAACCGCCAAGACTCCAAGAACGCCAAGGAAGAAGAAGAATATGATCGGTAATCTTTTAGTGGGAAGGGAGTAAGATATTTCTCCCCCTCCCCTTATTAAGGGGAGGGGGCTGGGGGGTGGGGTTTTACAATTATGTTGACGACTGACTCAATTCAAACTAGCAAGAGATTCAGGCGCGATGCCTTCGGACTTCGCCAACGCACTCTCCTCTTCCTGGGGCATTTTAAGTTGTTCCAAAACCTCAATTAACTCTCTTTCAAAAGTAACTTGAGCGCGGTTAGTTCTACCTCCGACATAAAGCTGTCCATCTTTTTGTAGCGCCCAAACTTGTGAGTGAGAAACATAACTCATCATCACACTCAGCATCAGCAAACCGAAGCCAGTATAAACAATTGGAATACCTGGATCAGCTTTAATTTGTAAACCAGTGCTACCAATAAGATCGAGCAGACTTAATTTTATTCCATTAATCTCTGTCGCCGTTCCAGCACGAACGCTAGTAATAAGTTTGCCGCTATTATCATAAACTAGCGCCGTTCCCTGCAAATCTTTTGCTAATAAGGAAACGCCCTCACTTAAATCAGGCTTAGTAGGAATCCAAGTACCCCAGATCCGACCTTTGCCCCCAGTATCCAATTGTGCCATTGGTAGTTGGAATATGGGGCTATTATTTAACCTTACCCGAACACCTGCGATCGCCCAATCAGTTTGATATAAAGTTACCCCCCGATAACGCAAAGGCTTATTCACATAAATTTTTTCACGATCAACTTCCTTCCCCTGATTATCTAGAACCGACAAATCAGAGTAAAACTGATCGATAGCACCATTAGGCGTGTAATCAATCCAAAAGCGATTTACATGAACAGACCAATCTTTAGGAATTTGTGGTGCTGCCCAAACACCCGCATCTAAAATGTTTTTAACTTGAAATGTAGCGCCACTAGGAACCATTTCTTGAGCTAAAAAGCCAGTCATCGCGCCCCAAATTGATCCAGCCAGAATAATTAACATACTGGCATGAACAACAATAGGTCCTATACGTCCAACTAACCCTTTACGAGCATAAACCTTATCACCTTCTTGAAAAACTTGATAACGTTTTTGCTTTAGTAGTTGAGTTAAAGAATTAAAAGAACCAGCGTTTAGTTCCGCACTTAAAGCTAATTTCTGAAATTGGCGAGGTTGGTCATAAAATTTCCACCGACGCGCCGCACTTAATGCAGGAAATTGGCGAGTAAACGTACAAGCTGTTAAGCTACTGCCAAATACAATTAGTAAAGCTAAAAACCACCAAGTACGATAGACATGATCTAAACCGACTACTTGGATCACTTTCCAAGTTAGAAAACCAAATAAAGCAGGATGTTCTGGATAGTTACTTTGGTAAAAAGCTGGAGATTGTCCTTGCTCAATTACAGTACCAGAAATACTGAAAAATGCGATCGCCAGCAGCAGCACAATTGCCAACCGCAAATCAGCCAGCCTTTGTAACAATTCCCGCAGGAAAAACTTTTTGGGTGCTGACCCTAAGTTGGATAAATCAAGAGAATCTTTTGCAGTCATTTGATAATTAAAAAATTCCCGCAGGAATCCGATACAGCAACGAAAAAACCCCAAATCCTACCAACAGCACGCCACTAACAGGCGTAATCCAACTCGACCACCGACGTAACTCCAGCAACTTCTTAATTGAAGCAGTAAAAGTCCCCGCTAAAATCAACGGTGCTACATAGCCAGCAGTGTAAGACAATAGCAGAACTCCACCCAAAATTAAGTCCTGTGTTGTCGCTATCCAAGCGAGGATACTTGCCAAAACCGGAGTACTACAAGGAGAAGCCACCAAGCCAAAAGTTAAACCAATTAAATAAGAGCGCACTCCCTTGGGTAAATCTTGAGAAATCCACTCTAAACCTCCAAAGGAAGGCAATTGTAGAGGCAAAGCTTCCAGTAAGTTCAGCCCCATAATAATAGCTACAATGCTAACAATAATTGGCAAACCAATTGCTAGCTGACCATAAACTTGTCCCACCAAAGCAGCAAAAATACCTAATCCTGCCAACGTCGTAGCTAATCCCAAAGAAAACCAAGTTGACTGAATAGCTGCTTGCAGTCTGCTTTTAGTTTCATATCCTCCAATGTAGCCAATAGTGATCGGCAACATCGAAAGCATACACGGCGTTAGGCTTGTAAGTAGCCCAGCAGTAAATATAATACCGATACTAACTAAACTCAGGTGTGTAAGCTGGTTTGATACCAGAGTATTAGCAAATTGCCCTATTTCATATAGTTGGGTTTGCAACGTTTCTATCATAAAGCAACTGGCTTGTTGAAATCCTCATCCAGCTTGAATTATAATTTACTTCCCAAGATTTAAGAGTTTCTGAAAATCTTCTCCTACCCCGCTTCCCCCGCTTCCCCTGCCCCTCTGCTCCTCTGCTCCTCTGCTCCTCTGCTCCTCTGCCCCCCTGCCCCCTGCCCCTCTGCCCCCCTGCCCCCTGCCCCCTGCCCCTCTGCCCCCCTGCCCCCTGCCCCTCTGCCCATTATGCCTGCGGTCTCTGCCCAGAGGAACGCGATCGCCTTTGTCCAAATTGACGGCGATCGTGCAATGAAACAACATCTGCTTCACTACTTTCTCGTGCGACTCGAATCAGTAATCCAGCCGCCATCAAACTAGCAATCATCGAATTTCCGCCATAGCTAAACATTGGCAGAGGCAAACCAGTAGTAGGTAAAGCACCAGTAGCAACTCCAATATTGAGCAAGGACTGCCCAACTAATAAAATCGTTGCTCCTATTGCCACCAACCTGTTAACTTTATGCTTAGTCTTAATAGCAACAATCAATCCTACTGTTGCATAAACTATTAATAATAAGAGCAGCATCACGCTACCAGCAAAGCCAAATTCTTCAGCATACACAGCAAAGATAAAATCTGTGTACTCAATTGGTAAATAAAACAACTTCTGTTGCGATAGACCAAAACCTGAACCCCAATATCCTCCAGAACCAATCGCTAGTAAACTTTGAACTAGCTGATAACCATCGCGCATCGGATCAGCCCAAGGATTCAAAAAAGACATTACCCGTCTTCGCTGGTATTCTTTCAGACTAATACTAATAAGTGCCAGCATCACTCCACTCAATGCTGTTCCCCCTAAATAGGAAAATGGCATTCCAGATGCCAAAGCTATTAGCCACAACGTCATACCACATAAGGCAGTCGTACTCAGGTTCGGCTGTAACAAAATTCCCAAAAGTACGGCGCAAAAAATTACTAACCAAGTGAAGCGCACTTTCCAAGTTAAACGCTCCCATTGCCCAAAAATTCGGGCGCTCTGTAGTACTAAAAATGGCTTAATTAATTCAGATGGTTGAATTGCTATAGGTCCCAATGATAACCATCGGGTAGCACCATTTGTCGTATCACCTAGCCCTGGAACTAAAGTTAGGAAAATTAAGCTCAATATCGCGAGCAAAAGCCAAGGAGCGGCTCCCAACACATGACGTAACGGAAAACGTACTACCAGGTTAAATATCACTAAAGCAATTAAAACCCAGATTATTTGCCGCTTAAAGTAATACAGCCCATCACCATAGTTAGCATCGCCATTAGGATAAGACGCTGAAAACAAAACTACTAACCCAACAAACAGCCACAAGAAGGTTAACCAACGCAACAACCGCGCTGATAAAGACCATTCCCGCACTGAGGAGTCAAAAAAAGGAACCAGTAAGCTTAAATTCATGGCATCTTGAAAATGCTATGGGCTAGAAAGGTTAGCGTAAACACAACTTACGCATTTTAACGCTGGAATTAACAGTGTAGGGGGCAGGGGTCAAACACTATGGGGAGAAAAACCTTGGTAATTAATTAGCTTTTAATAATTATTTTGATTTATTTTTTTGCCTAAGTTGTGGTACAGCCAAATATATAGCAGTAGCCAGGGATGTTAGGGCATTTTAAATTTCTCAAACCGTTGGTAACAAAGGCGCATGATGTAGAGACGCGAAATTTCGCGTCTCTACGCTGATAGCTGACTGCTGACCGCTATATATAATAAATCCTAAAACTAAAAAGAGGTCTACGTGACCTCCTTCTTACAAGCTAATGCGCGAAAATTTAAGCTTACAGCAAACCTGTATTTGTTCCTTGTTTGCCAGTTGCTAGCTCAACTTTGACAATTTTTCCACCCATTTTCATAATCCGTTGTTGTTCACGGAACCAGTTTTCATAAGGAACTAGCTTTGTAAAATAGGTATTTTGTAACTCTCTCTGTGTGCGAATCCGAGTTTGGCTAGGAACGCAGGCAGTAACTTTAAACATCCGCATGATTTTGTTTCTCCTGATTTTGTTGGGATAAACTAATTCAATCTTCTCATTTTTTGGTTGTTATTTAGATTCGGAACTGGTGCAGATCGATCGCAGAATATACGTTACCTAAATATTTAAGTACTAAAAAACATAGCTAACCAATGCAGCTTTTAAATGCTGGACTGCTACAAACAACTCTGTTGTGATGTTGTAACGTATATTTTGACGCGCCTGTACAGTACCGAAACTTTATTATTAGGTGTCTCTAGATATATCAAAGTCTGGTAGCTGAGAGTAAATACTAGATCCCTAAAACTTATCTACCTTTTCAAGGGTTATTTGAATAAGCTTTTGAGGAGCTAATAATCACTCTCAACTTTCCAGACTTGAATTAGACAACCTACACTTCTATCAGAACTTAAGTTTTCAGCAACCTGAAAGCTCTTAGCTTAAGCCACTGGAGATGTAGTCGAGGTAAACGCCCATTTCTTTACCAGCGTCAGCACCAACTAAGCTAGCAGTAACTTCTTTGATAGCTTGGATAGCTTGAACGGTAGCAGAGATAGGTACACCTAATGAGTTGTAGGTTTCTTTCAAACCGTTTAATACACGCTCATCAAGGATGGATGGGTCGCCAGCTAACATTGCATAGGTAGCATAGCGGAGGTAGTAGTCGAGGTCACGGATGCAAGCAGCATAGCGACGGGTGGTGTACATATTGCCACCTGGACGGGTGATGTCAGAGTATAACAGAGCTTTAGCAACTGCTTCCTTGACGATGGTAGCGGCGTTGGCGCTGATTGTGCTTGCAGCACGAACACGCAGTTCACCAGTGCTGAAATAAGCTTTTAATTTGCTGATTGAAGCTGTATCCAAGTATTTACCTTGGACATCGGAAGAGTTGATAACTGAAGTAATTGCGTCTTGCATTGTTTCGTTTCCTTAGCTCACAAATGTCTTGTTGCTTAAAATTCTCAGTTCAGTAGAGACTTGGCAACACCCTACTGCATAGCACCGATTAAGTAATCGAAGTAAGAACCTGCTTCAGCAGCATCTTCACCGGAAAGTAGAGAGCTTGCAGCACTCTTCAAACCACGAACACCTTCGATAACTCCATCAACTGGTGTACCCAAGGACTTGTACATCTCACGAACGCCTACAACACCAATCTCCTCGATTGGGGTGACATCGCCAGCTACAACTCCGTAGGTGATCAGACGTAGGTAGTAATCTAAGTCACGCAGGCAGGTAGCGGTCATTTCTTCGCCGTAAGCGTTTCCACCAGGAGAAACAACGTCAGGACGTTTTTGGAACAGTTGGTCGCCAGCTTGCTTAACAATGCGTTCGCGAGAATCGGTCAAAGTTTGAGCAATGCGAAGACGGCGATCGCCAGATGTTACAAAATTCTTAATACGCTCTAATTCGCCTGGGCTGAGGTAACGAGCTTCAGCGTCTGCATTCACGATGGATTTCGTGACGATACTCATCGAGGGATTCCTCCAAAAAAATTGT
>JBARVL010000020.1:0-13219 GCA_049646245.1 Crinalium sp.
AATGCTTTAATTGCGATCGATGTGCCTTAACAGGCGGAGCATCGACGGGTTCGTTCCCAGGTTCAACCTGGGAACGAGGGCTAACCAGTCAAATTCAGATCCCCCTAAATCCCCCTTATTAAGGGGGACTTTGATGGGATTCTCCCCCTGCTACCCTGCCCCTCTGCTCCTCTGCTCCTCTGCCCCTCTGCCCCTCTGCCCCCTAATTTTCTTTGACGACAATGAAACAGCCCTGGGGGGATCGAACACACCTTTTAGCTGAGAAACAATTCACGAATACCAGCACTGCTGATTTCCACTGCTAAAGCGGCTAACAAAAAACCTAACAATTTGGTAATAATAACTGCGCCAGATTGACCAATCAATTTATCAACTTGGTCTGACAGACGTATAATCAACCAACTGACAAACATTGCCGATACAATGCCTACCGCTACGCTTAAATGAGCATAATGATCGGGAGATTCGGACATCAATAACATTACTGTAGTCAGTGTTCCTGGTCCAGCTAACAAGGGCAAAGCTAAGGGAGTAATTGCCACATCTCGCTGTTGTTCGACAACGGGTGTATCTAATTCCCCTTCCAGCATTTTTAAGGCAACAATTAACAGCAGTAGTCCTCCAGCTACCCGCAAAGAACCCATGCTAATGTCTAAGTATTTCAGAATCCATTGACCAGTAAAAGCAAATAATAATAGTACTGCTGTAGCTACTAAACTAGCTCTATCTACAACACCGCTTTTTTGTGATGGTTCCATGCCTTTAGTCAGAACCATCACAATTGGTAAATTACCTATAGCATCAGCAAGGACAAATACGGCTACAAATGTTTTGACTAAGACAGAAATATCCACAGTTTAATGGGGTGAGGAGTAGAGATGTTGTATACCACGTCTCTATTATTATGTGCAATCTGCCCTGTTATTTTATAGCCGTATCTCACCTCAGCGTAGAGACGCGCCAATATTGCCAAGAGTTTACAAACTTTTGTTGATGCGTTTTAAACTAAACGCATAAATTATTGGACTAGGATTACAAAAACTTAGTTGATACTAGGAGAACCATTTAGGTTTAGGATGCTCTTGAGATTTTTCCAGCGTGTCAATAATTGCTAAACCAATGTAAGAAACTGCTATCAACGCGATCGCACTTACCAAAAAGCTATTTTCAACAATCCGTAGCGCCGTTTCTAAAGTCATGTAGGTGGTCATTGCTTCATCTTCCCAGCTAAATGCTGTTGCTTATCTGTTTTTAATCATCCATGAACGAGTGCGTTCACTTCTACCGAGATATCACTATATCTATTTTTGTAACAAAATGTTACCCCTGTATTTACACGGGGATAGATATTTTAGCTACACCTCAAGCCGTAGAAAACAGTTGAGCATGATAATTGGGATTAAACCAAGCAACGCTGAATCGTTTGTAATACTGACTGAGCAAGGGAGTCGAGGTCATAGCCACCTTCCAAACCAAACAAAATTCGACGAGTTAACTGTAAACAATACTCAGTAAATAATCCGTAATCTTGTGGTTGCAAAGCCATTCCAGCTAAGGGATCAGCCGCAGTAGCATCGTAACCTGCACTGACAATTAACAAATCTGGCTGAAAATTTTGGAAAAACGGGATAATTTTCTGCTCAAACAGAGGTTGATACACTTCTATAGTGCTACCAGGGGAGAGGGGCAAATTCAGGACGTTATCGTGTTGTCCTTGCTCCGATGCTTTCCCTGTACCAGGATAACAAGGATATTGGTGTAAAGAACAGTAAGCGATGCGGGGATCACTTTCTACAATTGCTTGTGTACCGTTACCATGATGCACATCCCAGTCAAGAATAGCAACGCGGTTGATTCCTTGTTGTTCTAGGGCGTAGTAAGCTGCGATCGCGGCATTAGAAAAAAGACAAAATCCCATGCCAATATTACTTTCAGCATGATGTCCGGGTGGACGGGCGAGGACAAAAGCTGGGTTATTACTTGCTAAAACGCGATCGACCCCATCTAACCAAGCACTGATTGCAAGTAGGGCAATATCATAACTTTGAGGAGAAACTGGCGTATCAGCATCTAAACTACCGCCACCTGATTGAGCGATGCGTGCAACAGTCTCAATATAACTTTGCGTATGTACTTGTTGTAGCAGAGGCATCACTTGTCTTGTGACGAGTGGTGTCGGTATCTGCCACTCTATTTGATCTGCCCAAGGAGCAGCTTTTAATGCCTCTACAATTGCCGTTAAACGTTCCGGTCTTTCGGGGTGAAATCGACCAGTTTTATGATTGAGAAACTCATCCGAGTAAATGACAGGCAGCATAGTCTGATTTATAGCGGTCTGCACCGCCAGCTATTAGCAGTCAGCTTTAATCATGCGCCAATGTTTTCAATGATTTTAGAATTGATGAAAGTCAAGAGCCGACGAAAGCGGTTGCTATAGCTGACAGTAGGATAGTGAGCAGACAAAATCTGCCTTGATTGCATTGTATCTTTAGCAGCACAGACGCACTTATTCATCCCGCTTTAAATCGCCTCTCAAATCTTCTGATTCGTTAATCATTTCAGGCACTACAGTTGGGTTGTTAGTTAGCTCGTCTTTACTTTGTGCCATTAAAGTTTCATTGATTGACGGAGGATGTTTGATTTTTTCAATAATCTCCGCCAAATGTAAATCGTTTTGATCAATTGGTTCGTCCGTGCTTAATGCTTGACCAGGAATTGGTTGATCGCTCATAAGTATTTTCCTAAAAAGTTTTAACTTACAAGTCTTAGCTTAGATTCATTTCCAGCCAGCAATAAACTACCTTCGGGCTTAAATTAGGTTTGGTTTACGCATTAAACATCTCTCGTGACGTTACTCACCGTTAACCCTACGGGTGTAACGGGAGCTTCCCAGGATTAAAACAAGGATAACTGAATTCCTTGAAAACCCCAGGCTTCTGGTTTCACAGGTTGAGTAATCTCTTGACCTCGACCAGCAGAGATGATGAGTCCCACCATCTGTAATGCTTTTATTAAGATATTTATAGCAGCATTTTCATCACGATCCAAAGTTAAATTACACTTCGGACAACAATGAGTTCTAACTGACAAAGTTTTAGGAACTTTAACGCCACAACCTGAACAATCCTATGGGAATGTAGAGACGTACCCTGGTACGTCTCTACAAGGCTGTTCAAAATCGGTCAATTACTAGGAGCCTAAAACCTGTATGCTCACTGGTGCTACGCCTGAACTTCTGATTCCTAAAACACTGGCAGCAGCACCGGAAACATCAATCACCCGACCTGCGATGAATGGACCGCGATCGTTGATTTTTACTACTACGGAACGATTATTATTGAGGTTTGTTACCCTTACACGAGTGCCAAAGGGTAAAGTACGATGGGCTGCTGTATATCCGGGTCCTGCACCATACCAGGAAGCCATACCACTTCCAGATGAGCGTTTGCGTTTTCCGTAACCTTTGTTGAGGTCTGATTCGCTACTTCCGAGTTCTACTTTTTGAGTTTTTTCTGAAATCTCTGTTTGGGTTAAAGCTTCTGAATGACTGTCAAATGCTGTCTGGGGTTGAGCGTAACTAGAAAATGTTGTACCCAGAGTTGCTAACAGGGCAGCAGGAAGGCTAATCCAAAATCTTTGATTCATGAATAAGAGTGGTAAAGGTCATTTAAGCGATTAGTCGTTAGCTATCAGTAATCAGGTTTCAGCTACTAGAGAAAAATTTTTATCTAGATTGTCAGTTAAAAACTGACTGCTAAATCCTGACTGATTTTCTTCGAGCTAAGAGCTTGATGTGCAAGAGCATTGGAGATGAGAGCCAAGTAAAAATGGTATTAATAAAAGGCTCAAATCTAACTTTTGATTCTTGCGTGTTCAATCAACGTTTGCTGAGGAACACTTAACAGACTATCAACTCATGTTGCCATAAAAAATCCGTAATATCTCGCAGAAAAACAGCAATTTTAGCTGTCATTCAAATATGTAATGACTCTCAAACATAAAATATTTTTATCTATTGGTTAACGGTTTTTATTTATTTGTATCACCTATGAATTGAATTTTTTATTAGGCAAGATGTAGGTGGCTAAACTTTTTGGAATAGTGACTATATATAAATTTGGCGTTTTTTTAGGGAGAGATCAGCAATAATAATAATCTTTGGTTGCTATTTAATAATGTTGCTTCAAGTTCTTATTCAATATGGGTTTGACAAAATGTATTTTTTTATATTATCGGTGAAATTATAATTTTAAATATCTATAGAGATGAGTACAAAATAATTTTTAAATGATATAATTTTTAGCCTCTATCTTTAGACATAGAAGATCAGTAAATAAATAGAATGACATTTAACAGGATTTTGCGTCATATAAGGGAAAAGATGGCTTTATTTCAAAATAAAAGCCAGCAGAAAGCACAAATGCTCCTCCTTGCTAATGCTAAGGTTGTTTTTATAGCTATTGAAAATAAAGAGTTTAATTATAGTAGAGAAGTTGTAAAAGAAATCAGTATAAATAACTAGACACATTTGCAGAGAAGAGAGAGAAATTCTGCTGGAATACACGCCCTGGTAAATTTTGAAGGATTTCGACATTAATATTAGAGTAGAAGAACTATGCCCAAACAAATATAACTATCGCTTATCAATCAGAGAAATGTTATGAATGATAGTAATTTTAAATAATTGAATAGCTAAAAATGAGCCTCAAGAATCTGGCGGTTATAGCGGTAGTTAATATTGTATTTTCAGTCTGCGCTAGTTCTTATAATTGTGTAAGTTTAAATAGCACATTTATGGAAATATCTAGAGGATATGCAACAGCAGGAGATTATAACCAAGCTCTGCAAATAATCTCAAACATCAAACATCCCCATATTAGAATTTATTTATTAACTGAAATAGCACATAAAACCTTCAAAACCGGAAATTAGTACCAAACTAATCAAGTATTATCCCAAGCTATTCAAGTAGCTAATAATTAATCGGCTTTGATGATCTTTAAAATTAGAGATGCGATCGCACTTATTCAACCGTCGATATTATAACTGATTTATTACATTATTTATTCCTAAATTCCTCTAACAAACTGGTCAACACTTCGCTGCCAGCGTTCTTTATCAACTGTGACAAGTAAATTATGACCTGCATTGGGAAAAATCACCAGTTGCTTAGAACCATGCAGATTTTGAAAGATTTGATTAATCTCTGTTTCAGTAGTCCACTTGTCGAGTTTGCCATGCAATATCAAAGTCGGGCATTTAACAAGACGAGCATAAGTTAAAGTCCATGCTCTTCCTTTGCGCCCTTTGCGTTAAAAAAAAACTCTATTAAATCCCCACCATAATTCCAGTGTGGGTAACACTCCCACAATCAGGAGGCTTACACTACATGGAAATTATGCCTAATTAAGCAAAATTAACATAAGACCTACTAACAATAAACTATGACGGCAAACGCTACCATTACTAACAATCCCTTACTGATTGGCAAAGGTCTACCTCCTTTTGATGCCATTAAGCCTGAGTATGTAGTACCTGCCATGACTCAACTATTGGCAGAACTTGACTCTGAACTTACCAATCTAGAAGCAAATGTTAAACCAACTTGGAATGATTTAGTCGAACCTCTACAACAATTTGTAGAGCGCCTAAGTTGGAGTTGGGGTATTGTTAACCATTTAATGGGTGTGAAAAATAGCCCCGAACTGCGGTCAGCCCATGAAACCGTACAACCGCAAGTAGTACAATTTTGGAATAAGTTAAGTCAAAGTCAACCTTTATATAAAGCGTTTAAAGCCTTAAGTCAGAGTAATACTTGGGATAGTTTAGAACCTGCTCAAAAACGCATTGTTGAAGCAGCGATTAAAGATGCAGAACTTTCTGGTGTAGGATTAGAGGGAGAAAAACGGGATAAATTCAACACTATCCAACTAGAATTAGCAGAACTCTCCACCAAATTTTCTAACCACGTTTTAGATGCAACTAAAGCTTTTAGCTTAACCCTCACAAGCATTCAAGAAGTAGACGGTTTACCTCCTAGCTTACTGAGTTTAGCTGCTCAATCTGCCCGTGATGCAGGTGAAGAAAACGCCACACCAGAAAATGGCTCTTGGCGTATTACCTTAGATGTCCCCAGTTATTTCCCCTTCATGCAGCACAGCACTCGGCGTGACTTGCGGGAAAAACTTTATAAAGCCTTTGTAAGCCGTGCTTCTAGTGGTGATTTAGATAACAGCCCTATCATTGAGCGCATTTTACAACTCAAGAAAGAAAAAGCCCAAATACTAGGTTTTAACAGCTATGCTGAGTTAAGCCTAGCTAGTAAAATGGCTCCTAATGTTGAAGCAGTAGAAGCACTACTAGAAGAACTCCGCCAAGTTAGTTATGATGCTGCTGTTAAAGATTTAGAAGAACTCAAAGCTTTTGCTGCTGCTAAAGGTGCAGAGGAAGCTAATGATTTAAAACATTGGGATGTTAGTTTTTGGGCGGAACGTCAACGAGAAGAAAAATTTGATTTTAGCGCGGAAGAATTACGCCCTTATTTCCCACTTCCTCAAGTTTTAGACGGGTTATTCGGGTTAGTAAAACGCTTATTTAATGCTACCGTTACCCCTGCTGATGGAAAAGCACCCGTTTGGCATCCCGATGTGCGTTACTTCCAAGTTGCAGACGAAACAGGCAACCCCATTGCATACTTCTATTTAGACCCTTACAGTCGTCCTGCTGAAAAGCGTGGTGGTGCGTGGATGGATGATTGTATTGGTCGTGCCAAGATTACTGAAAACGGTAAAACGGATACGCGCCTACCTGTAGCTTATTTAGTATGTAACCAATCTCCCCCAGTAGATGGCAAACCTAGTTTGATGACTTTTGGGGAAGTGGAAACACTGTTTCACGAATTTGGTCACGGCTTGCAGCATATGCTGACTAAGGTAGATTATGCTGGTGCAGCCGGAATTAATAATGTTGAATGGGATGCGGTAGAACTAGCCAGCCAGTTTATGGAAAACTGGTGTTATGAGCGACCGACTTTAATGGGGATGGCAAGGCATTATGAAACAGGCGAACCTTTGCCAGAACATTACTATCAAAAGCTAGTTGCAGCTAAGAATTATATGAGTGGTAGTGGAATGCTACGGCAGTTGCACTTCAGCTTAGTTGATTTGGAATTGCATCACCGCTATCAACCAGGTGGTAATGAATCTATCAAAGATGTCCGTAACCGTATTGCTAAAAATACTACCGTTTTACCACCGCTACCAGAAGATAATTTCTTGTGTGCGTTTGGACATATTTTTGCTGGTGGTTATGCAGCAGGATATTACAGTTATAAATGGGCTGAAGTTTTAAGTGCAGATGCTTTTGCAGCGTTTGAGGAAGCTGGTTTAGAAGATGAGCAAGCTGTTACTAATACTGGTGTGCGTTACCGTGATACAGTGCTGGCGTTAGGTGGTAGTAAGCCGCCAATGGAAGTGTTTAAAACTTTCCGAGGTCGGGAACCAAGTACTACTGCTTTACTGAGACATAGTGGTTTGACTGTAGCAGCTTAATTTACTTAGTATGTATGCAGAGATCCCCCTAAATCCCCCTTAAAAAGGGGGACTTTGATTGATTCTCCCCCCTTAAAAAGGGGGACTTTGATTGATTCTTCCCCCTTTTTAAGCTCTGCTGGGGGGATCTAGGTTTCAGGCTTTCGATGCGTAAGTTAAGTTTTGTTGCTGTGCGATACTCCTATTGTCGTCGCGGGAGCGATCGCATTTTTAGCACGTAATTGTCACAGCAACTTCACATTGTCTCAATAAAGTAAGAATATAGCAAATATTTCAATTTGCTCCTTACACCAATACCAATGAGGAATTAGCCCTCCGCATATTAAGTGAGAGGGCGTTTTATTATTTTTTAACACAAATATGAAGAAATGTTGGGTTTCACTTCGTTCAACCCAACCTACGTTTATTATGTTGAATTTACGACAGTCTTAAATCAGAACGAAGAGTTATCTGGATGCGAGTACGTGGGTTAATCACAGCCACATCTGAATTAGTTCTATTTTGAGTAGTATATGATAAAACTCCAGAAGTAGCATTAATTTGATAGCGCCTACCATTGGAAAGTATTAAGCTACGAGCTACAAATTGAAAGCCTTTGTTAGTAGATCTAAATTCACCTTCAATTCTGGAATTTCTCGGAATTATAACTTGATTTCGATCATTTCTGATATCGCTAACAATTCTGAGTGTTATCGGATATGTTTGATTTCTACGCAAGGTAATTCTACGGGAACCAGTGTACTCAGAATTTAATGTAGTTCTGGCGGGTAAAGTGTACCTGTCATAATTAGAGTTATCATTATTGTCGTCGTCGTCATCACGATCGCGGTCATCGTCACGGTCATTACGACTATTATCTCTCTGCTTTTTACAATTATTTGGATCTTGCTTACAGCGATATCCCCAAGCTGGCGCGTGTGATGGTGGTTTAGCTTCTGCAATGCTAGTGCTGATAGCAATACCAGTACTCGTACACAGCAATATAGTTGCGAAAGATAAAGGCAGAAATGAAGTTAAACGCTTGTTGTCCATAACTTTACCGCCCTTATATAGTAGGGACAGGCTATTAGAAGTTAGTAAAGACGTTAATTTATCTCAATAAGTTTCCCCAATAAAAATTTAGATAAAATACCCTCGCAATCAATTATGATGATTAGTCCTAGTTTTAATTTCAGTCGTTAATATTTTTATATGCAGCCACAGCACACTTTGTTTGTTTGCACAAGTTGCGCCAGTGTTTGGAAAGACGGAAAAACTATCGGTAAAAGCGGAGGACAACAACTACTAGAACAACTATTGCAATATCCCAATTGGGATCTTAAAGATGAATGGCAGATTCAGCCTGTAGAATGTATGAGTGCTTGTAGTCACTCCTGTGCTATTTCGTTTGCTGCAATTGGTAAATATACTTACTTATTTGGTGATTTACCTTATGCAGAAGAAATGTCAGTTATAACAGATGTTTTTAACTGTGCTGATAAATACTACTTATCGCCTGATGGTTTGTTACCTTGGTCAGAACGACCAGCAGCACTTAAAAAAGGTGTTGTAGCGAGAATTCCACCTTTAACAATTAACAATTAACTGTTAACATGGCTACGCCGTTAACCCGCCAGTGATTCAAATCACTGACTAACAACTAAAAACAGGACTTACGCAGATACACTAAATACAGGGGCAACCACAGGGGGATTGCCCCTACAGATGGTGTTTATTTTCATAATTTGCGTAAGTCCTGTAAAAAGTTAAAAACCGACTAAGTTGCGGCTTCTTCTAGTCTTTACTAGGGCGTTGGCATCTGCGCTCCGCCAACGCACCTAAAAATGCTGTAGCTCATGCAGTTTTGCGTAGATTTTGAAATACTTACTTAAGATAGAGGGAAAAACTATATTTACAACTCATAGTTAATAATAAATAGACCTTTGTTTTTGATTTAATTTTTACCAAAACTTATAAAAATTTAACAATCAAGACTATGATTACTCAAAACTTTGTGATTATTTTAAAAGAAATGGTTCCCTGCTTTGGTGCTAAACAGTCTTTAGATTGTAGTGTAAATCCGGGCTGTGGTTGCAAGAAGCCAGGGACAGAGTTACATTGTGAAGAATGCCCTTATCTAGAAGCTTGTTTGTCTCGTTCTAAATTTAAAGCTTCGGTTTAGTATTTAATGAACGCCAGCGATTAATTGCAGCAGCTAACTCTAAGCGTCTGAAGAATACTAAATCTCCTTCAGGGAAGGATGTCAGTATATCAAAGCCTTGGGTTGTAATATCAGCGATCGCACTATCTATTATCTCTTGGAGGGTGCGATTATTAAGATAATGCCGCTCAATGTAGCTAATGGTAGCGGCGATCGCTCTCAACTGTCCAACTTCTACAAGCTGTTCGACTGCTGATAAATCAATTTCCTCTCTATTAAAAATAATTGCGTCTAAATCTCGCACTTTCCACTCGCGTTTGTGATGACTAGAAGTAGCAAAATTGGAAAACCCCTCCCCCTTCCCCCTCCCCGTTGACAGGGAGGGGGTTTGAGAGTAAATATTAGAGGAAAGGATACGCGCTGTTAATTTTCCGAATTGTTGACCACCTTCAGTAGTACGATTAGTTGTATATTGTTGTGCGATCGCTTTTGCTTTCTCTGTCACCTCTGAGGGGTGAAAATCTTGCATTGCAATTACGGTATCTGCAACATCGAAATAATCACCGCTACCACCCATGACTAAGATAGTAGAAACGTTATATTCTGTGTAAAGCTGTCTAACTTTATCTATAAAAGGTGTGATGGGTTCAAAATTTTTGGCAATCAAAGCTTGCATTCTGCGATCGCGGATCATAAAATTAGTAGCAGCAGTATCTTCATCTACTAATAACAACTGCGTACCAGCTTCTAACGCCTCAATAATATTCGCAGCTTGGGAAGTACTACCACTAGCATTTTGTGTAGAAAAATTAGTAGTTGAACGATTTTGTGGGAGATGATTAATAAACGGGGAAATATCTACACCTGTAATACTCCGCCCATCTTCCGCCCTAATTTTAACTGCGGATGAATTTGTAACAACCAATTCTCGCCCATCATTAGGAATATGATTATAAATACCTAACTCTATCGCTCTTAATAAAGTAGATTTACCATGATAACCACCCCCAACAATTAAAGTAACGCCTTGGGGTATTCCCATACCTGTTACTAAACCACGATTGGGACAGTTAAATTCTATACTTAAACTATCTGGTGATTTAAACGGTACGACTGTATCTAAAAGTGGTCGTTCATCAACACCACTACGACGGGGTAAAATTGCACCATCAGCAACAAAAGCAACTAACTTTTTTTCACTAAGTGAGTCTCTAATAAAATCTGCATCTTCCGCAGTAGTAATATGATTTTCAATTGCTGCGGCATCAAGATTACTATATATTAATGTGCGTTCTATTAATTGCGGAATTTGCTCACAGAGTAATTCTACTGCTTCCCGTCCATTAATCCGCCGACCATCCCCAGGTAAACCGACAACAAAGCGCAATTCGACAAACTCATCATTGATAAATGCAGAGGTACGATCTAAGATAGCTTGAGTTGGGAGTGCGATCGCAATTAACCCACTATTTCCAGTCCCCCGTCGTTGGCGGATAGACTGAGTAGCATGATAAAATTCCCGTGTAAGATAATCTCGTAGCGCAATTTCTCGGCTACTATTTTGATAGAGATTGCGGGGAAACTTCGCAATAGTTTGTGGAACTTTTACCCGTAATTGACTAGGGGAAGCAAACGGATCTCCCTGTACGCGGTCAATAATTAAGGTAAACTTGGTAAAATCGTAACTACCACGAATATCTTTATAAGCTTTATATCCGCGATGATCTAGGGAAATTAGTAATTGACGCAAATTTTCTTGGCTTGCCATTAGTTAATATATATTATGGATAAAGTATTGATATCTCTATAATGAGGGGATTGATACTCTAAATAGATATCTTGTTGTCATTGAGCGATCGCATATTGATTTCATTTTATGACTAATAGCAATAATACAATTGAACTGGGAAAATTTTTGAAATGGGCGGGTGTAGTTCAAACGGGGGGTGAAGCGAAGATCCTCATCCAAGCAGGTAGAGTTAAGGTGAATGATGTGATCGAGACGCGCCGAGGACATAAATTAGTAGAAGGCGATCGCGTTTTTGTCAACAACAGATCTTTCACCGTCGAGTTAAATTGATTTTAGTCTAAATAATTAGATCTGGAAAATGGGGAATTTTCATCATGTCCTAGATAAAATTTCGGTGTTTCGGCTCACTTACTTTATAAGTTGATCCCTATAATGAACCGCCAAAATCAGCCAGAGTTACCGCCTAAAATCTACGCTGAGGCTGTTGTACGCTCGGTAAGTGGTATATCTTTGTTGCGCTATTCAAATCCTATCATTAGCGAAAATGTAGCTCAATTTTATGCAGAACCTAACCTAATTCAATTAGCAGTTAAACGCCTTAAGACAGCAGGATTTGAAATTTTAGACGTTGGCAAAGCCGCAATCAGCATTGCCGCCAACCCGGAGGTTTATGAGCGATCGCTTCAGACAAAACTAGAGGCAGTTGAGCGCCCTTGTATTAAGGAAATGGGTGAGCCAACTACAGCAACATTTATCAACTCAGTTGATAGCAAACCATTTGGTGAGATTGATATCTCCAACACTATTTGGGATGATGTGCTAGATGGAATTGCGCTCAACGAACCCGTTTTCTACACTCGACCAACTACCCCGGCAACAGAACCCCCTGAAAAAACAGCAAAATACTTAAATGTGCCAGATGAGGTTGCACAAGGATTAAATGCAACCCTAGTTCACCAAGAAGGCATCACAGGCAAAGGTGTTAAAGTTGCCATGATTGATTCGGGTTGGTATCCCCATCCATTTTTTAGACAGCTTAACTATAAGGTAAATGTTGTTCTTACGCCTGGTTCAACTGCTCCTGAACAAGATAATAGCGGTCATGGTACAGGAGAATCTGCAAATATTTTTGCCATAGCGCCTGAAGCTGAACTAACAATGATCAAGTTTGGCGTAGGCATCGAAGGCGAAATTAACAATGTTAACTCGGTGGCTGCCTTCAAACTAGCTATTGAGCAGCAACCAGATATTATTTCTTGTAGTTGGGGTTCCGATCAGAGAAACCGTCAACTTTCTCCTCAAGACAAAATCTTAGCTGTGGCTGTTGCTCGTGCTGTGAGTGAAGGGATTGTTGTCATTTTTGCGGCTGGGAATGGGCAATGGGGTTTTCCGGCTCAACATCCAGATGCGATCGCTGTCGGGGGCGTTTACAAGCATCTAGAAGGCTCTTTAAAAGGTTTATTAGAAGCAAGTAATTACGCCAGCAGCTTTGTCAGCCCAGTTTATCAGGGAAGACAAGTTCCAGATGTTTGCGGATTAGTCGGACAATTGCCGTATGGAGCTTATATTAGGCTACCTGTCCCTCCAGGTAGTCAAGCAGATCGCGATCGTTCTGCTGCTGGTGATGGTACACTGCCCTCAGATGGATGGGCAGTGTTTAGTGGGACTTCAGCCGCCGCACCCCAAATTGCAGGTATTTGTGCCTTACTCAAGCAGGTAGATCCAAATTTATCCCCCGCCAGAGTAAAGCAAATCTTGCAGCAAACAGCGATCGATGTT
>JBARVL010000021.1:0-15451 GCA_049646245.1 Crinalium sp.
ATCTTTCATTGCAAAATTTACCCATTTCCACAGTGCGACAACTGCGTAAGACGATGCGTGACAGTGTTCGCAGTTACATTCAAGAGCGCGGCAGTGATTGGTTAGAAACTTTAAGCGAATCTTTAGACTGGGAAAATATTGCTAAATTAATTCTCACGCGCCTGCGAACATCTCCTGCTGTTAGTTCCTCGCTGGAGCTAATAAGTCAGGAACTAGCTTTAGTTCTAGAACGCTATTTAGAGCAAGATTTAGAAAAAATTGTGGCACAAATAATTCCGATTTTAAATATCGATCAGGTAATTATTGATAGAGTTAAAGCAACTTCACCTGCGGATCTGGAAAACGCTATTCAAGGTATTGTGAAAAGTGAGTTACAAGGTATTGTTAATTTAGGGGGAGTATTAGGTTTTGTAGTAGGTTTAATTCAGACTATTATTTTATTAGTAAGGTAGAGTTTGCCACAGCTTAATTAACTATATGGACAATATAATAGCCGAGATTCAAGATATGTTTAGTAATTATGTCATTGATTCTAAGCAATTAACCTCACAATAAATAAAATTAGAATTTCTTTTTATCTAATTTTCGCGATCGCGCCAAGAAGCCCTAATAATTAACTAGACTAGATATTTATTACTTAAATTGAAAAACTCCCCCTCACTGCGGACTGCGATGGGGCAGGGTGTGAGGTTATACCTTTAATTAGGTTGACCTACTTAATCCCATATTTAAGATCGGAAATCCGTATTACTAATGGTATTTTAGATAGTGCTAGAAAAATCAGACAAAAATCTGCCAAATATCATCCCCTCCCTATGGGCGAGAAGGTGTCAAGAGGTAGACTTAAAACAACTTGGCTGATAATAAGGCTGTTTTAGTTAATCTATTACAAAAAATTAACTAACCTATTAAGGATAAAAAGATGGTCTGGAGATGGCTGAGTACTGTAGGTATAGCTGTTGTCAAAGCAGCAAACTTTGTTGTCCCCCATAGCAGGTATATAACTGATCTGAATTTAGAGATACCTGAAAACTCCGCTTTGGCAGAGCAAAAACAGGAAATACACCTAGCACAGCTAAAGCTGTCTTACCTACAAAACCAAGAAAATATAGACTTCCAGGCAGAACAAGCGCAACTTAACGATGAACGGGCAAATGAATTGCAAGCATTTATTCAATTTTCCAAAGTTGTAAGTTTAGACAAACAGTTCGATTTTATATCTTGGAAATTAGAACAACAAAAAACTCTTCAGTTAGAAATATTAGAACTAAACCATCAACTGCAACGACAACTCGTTATTGAGCAACGGCAAATATCTCTTAAAATAGTTGAGGCTCAAAAACAACTAGAAAATTTAGCTATCTGGTTAATTGCATCAGATATTCTGAAGTCAGAATCTGACAATAACATTATACCATTGCGAGTTTTCTTAGCTCCTCCAAAATTCCAGTTTGAGCGATTTTCTCATGCTAATGATGATACTAATATTTTTCCTAATATAGAGTTAACTTTAGCCGAAGGCTTACGACAATTTTTCAGAAACTATTCTCAAGAAGGCAAAACGGTAGACTTCTTAGCTGGTGCTTGGGTAAGTAAATCTTTTCATAGTGAAGCTAGTATCAAGGCGCTATTTAGTGTGCTGAAGTCTGAACCCACATTAGTTTTAGAATCAGAAGTTGATGGCGACTATCTCAATTTTAGAATTGCCTACTGGGGTTTAAATTGGTCAAAATATCGCTATGATCCAATTATCTCTAGACTACCTTATCGAGAAATTTTATATGAATCTGCTAAAAATCGTGCTAGGAAGTGGAGAGAAATTAGGGCAAAACTAATAGCGGCTGGAGTAAGCGAGTCAGAAGCCGATGAAACTTATGGAAAAGATCACATAAAAAACTGGGAAACTTTGCAGTTGGAGGAACAACTTCAACAGGCTGGCATCCAGACTAAAGAGTTAGCTGTTAAATATTTTATCAATAAAAAAGATGTTGAAGAACTTGGTCAATTTTTAATCATTTGCCACTGTTTATTTGCTGGATTAATAGCAGACGAATATTTTCTATTTCAGCACAATTTTTCACCCCTATTGCCAAGTTTACTACCTGATTTGACTGAAAATGTGCCGGAGCAAGCAGTAGCACATAATCTGATTGAATCAGTTGTGTGGTATTTTCAAAAAATTTATCAAACCTTAGAAAGTACCAGAGCAAGTTTAATGCCAGAATTGGCTTTAGATTTAGCGATGAGTTTTGTGAAATTACCGAATAAATCTTGGGCAATCAATCAAATAATTTACTCTATTAAATCTTGGTTTAATCTGCGGGACTTACCTCAACTTGATGGTGTAGGAGTAATGGATCTGCCCCTGCCATCTCTCTTAGACGCATTGCAATCAGTCTTAATGATTACAGACAAAGAATATGTGGAAAAACTGAACCAATGTTTGGTAGCAGTGGGAAATGATAGACAAATCAATGTGATGGATGCTTGCTATCAGCGAGGGATAAGTTTGGTTCGCAAGAAAGATTACAAAGCTGCTATTTTCAACTTTAATCAGCTAATTAAGATAAATTATAACTCGGCTGAAGTTTACTATAATCGTGGAATTGCGTATGCAGAATTAGGGGAATATCATCAAGCAATTGAGGATTACACTAAGGCAATAGAGAGGAATCAACAATCGGCAGATCTCTATAGTTATCGAGGTAATGC
This sequence comes from Crinalium sp., assembly GCA_049646245.1. Classification (GTDB taxonomy): domain Bacteria; phylum Cyanobacteriota; class Cyanobacteriia; order Cyanobacteriales; family PCC-9333; genus Crinalium. Next base: position 2,713 of record JBARVL010000021.1, read on the forward strand.
GTATTATAAATTAGGAAATTATGGGTTGGCTATGGCAGATTACGATCGCGCTATCAATATTTTACAGTTGTCTGTAGGTAATATAACAGAAAATTTCCTAGATGATGATGAGGACATTTTTGATTTTGATGTTGACCCCGATGAACAGATGTTTGCTAGTGGCATTAGTAACAATAGTATCAATCCACTACCCTATTTTATAGAGGACGATCGCCAAGTTTATTCCCTATCTCTGGGATCGGAGGAGCCAAATATTAACCTTAATATTTGGCGGTTATTTTAATGAGAAGCGGTTGGGCTAATTTCTAATTATAAATCTGTTTCCTGATATAACTGTTGTAACTTTTGCTGCTGGGTGCGACGGGAAACGCGCCGATATTTCTTAGTTTCCAACTTCGGTTCAAGCTGGCTTTTACCGCATTTTTTCATCTTTAAGGTAGATTCGGGATTACCTTGTTGATGCAAATGATCTTGAGTAACGATCGCTTCTTCTAAAAAATCTAAATAATGCTCGTATCTCTCCCAATCTCCTCGTACCGCACAATTAGGCTCATCTCGATGCCAACAATCGTTAAACTGACACCTCTGTGTTGCTAAACGCTGCTGTGCTTCAGGGAAATAATCAGCTAATTCTTCTGGAGTACAATCAATATCCGGTTGATTAAAACCAGGGGTATCTGCTAGTAAACCACCGCCTGGTAATTCAAATAATTCTACGTGCCGCGTTGTATGTCGCCCTCGGCTGAGTTTTCCAGAAACTTCCCCAACTCTGGCATTAATATCAGGAATTAAATAATTAATTAAGCTTGATTTACCTACTCCAGAAGGACCAGCAAACACAGTAATTTTATTTGCAAGCTGGTTGTAAAGTTGCTCTAAACCTGTGTGAGTGTACGCACTAATTAATAAAGATTGATAACCCCATTCGTGTAAGCGATCGCGCCATTGTTGTTGCTCTAATTCTGTCACCAAATCACTTTTGTTCAGGCACAAACAAACGTCTATACCAGTCAATTCCGCCTTCACCAAAAATCTACTTAGCTGATAAGGTTCTATTGGTGGATCAGCTAAAGCAAAAACCAGTAAAATCTGGTTAGCATTAGCTATTGGGGGACGATCAAGCTGAGTTTGACGGGGCAGTACTTGAGCGATCGCACCTCTACCGCCAGCCCAATCCGGTTCCTCAATCTCCACGCGATCGCCAACTATTACCTGCTGACCAATTTTTTTGAGCCGCGCCCTGCGAGTACACAACAGAAAATATCCCTCATCAGAATTTTCCTGAAGTTGATTAGCTTCATCTGTTTCTGATAGCATTTGGTTAACATCTAAGCGAACTTTATAATAATTTGCTTGGACTGCTACCACAGTTCCTAACAGTTGACTTGCTATCTCTTTTGTCACACTCATGCTAAAGAAACTGGTCGGCGAACCTTCATTGCAAAATATCCAGCACAATCTGCGATCTCTTCAATTTTATAACCTTCCATCAGCAAGCTATCAGGAACCTGCTCAATTGGTTCACCTGGATCTAACCATACTTCTAATAAAGAGCCAGGTGCCATTTGCTCTAGGCGGAGTTTTGTGCGGACAAAATTTATGGGGCAAGGAGTACCCCGAAGATCAAGTTTTGCCTCCGGTATGCCAGAAGTATTTGAAGCGGCGGTGTTAGTCATCCGCGAAACAATCCTCCTAAGAATCCTTCTAACCCACCTTTACCAGTGCGATCGCCCTTAATTTTAGCTAACTTTTCCAGTAGTTCCCGCTCTTCTGGCGTAACTTTAGTAGGAATGTCAATTAAAACTGTAATCAAAAAATCTCCTCGGCTCACCGGATTTCCTAATTTCGGTACACCGTGATTTTCCATCGTCAGCACTGTATTTGGCTGTGTTCCTGCTGGAATCATCAATTCCTTGGGGCCATCCACCGTATTTATTTCTAAGCGACAGCCTAAAATTGCTTGCAAATAACTGATTTTAATTTCTGAGGTGATATTAATTCCATCCCGATGGAACTCCAGATCCTCCTCAATAAACAAATAAACGTATAAATCTCCAGGTGGGCCGCCACGCAGACCAGCATCTCCTTCCTTAGAAACCCGCAACCTAGTACCGTTATCCACTCCTGCTGGAATCGTAATTTTCAGTTTCTTAGTTTCTTGTTTCCGACCCAAGCCATTACAAGTTTCGCACTTCTCTTCAACCACCTGTCCGTCACCATTACAGGTAGGACAAACAGAAACTTGGGTGAAACTCCCAAAAGGTGTTCTAGTAGCGCGACGTACTTGACCACTACCGCTACAAGTCGAACAGGTGCGAGCTTTTGTGCCTGGTTTAGCGCCTGTACCACTACAGGTAGCACAGTTTTCTAGATGGGGAATGCGAATTTCCTTTTCACCACCAAAAATACCTTCGCGGAACTCTAGCTTCAAATCGAGTCTTAAGTCATCGCCTCGACTTGGGCCATTACGTCTGCGATTCGTCTGACCCACATTACCTGTAAAGCCTGTGAAAAAGCTTTCAAAGATATCGGCAAATCCACCCATATCTCCCATATCTGAGAAGCCGGAAGCAGCACCGGAGGATACACCTGCTTCGCCAAAGCGGTCATATCGGGAACGCATTTCTGGCTCTGAAAGCACTTCATAAGCCCGATTTATTTCTTTAAATTTCTCATCTGCCCCTGGTTCAGAGTTGACATCTGGGTGATATTTGCGGGCAAGGCGGCGGTAAGCACGCTTGATTTCTTCTTTGTCGGCATCACGAGAGATCCCAAGAATTTCGTAGTAGTCGCGGGGCATATTAGGGCGTTAGTTGTTAGGGTTAAAGGAAATGTGAATATTTGAGGAACAAGTGTTAAGTTTTTAGTTTAATGGCAAACTAAACACGCTATTAGTCTACTGTCTCATAGTCAGCAGTTACAGTTTCATCTTCATCAACATCATTTATATCTAATGTTGCATCTTTCTCTGGTGTTGATTCGTAAGCCTGGTTGAAGCTACTGAGATCGGGCTTTTTAGGTACATTAAAATCTGTTGTTGGGCTTTGGTTAGCTTGCTGATACACAGATGTCCCCATCGCCAATACGGTCTGTTGGAATAGCTCTAAGTTTTCTTTAATATCCTCAACTCGCGCTTTTTGGTTGTTGAGTGCTAAACGCAGTTGTTTAGCTTTTTGATCGGCCTGTGATTTAATATCTTCACCAATCAAATGCCCACTTTCTTTTAAAGTGGTTTCATAGCTATAGAACAATCCATCTGCTTGATTTTTAAGTTCAATCAATTGTACGCGACGTTTGTCTTCTTCAGCATACACTTCTGCATCTTTTCTCATCTTTTCAACTTCCGCCGCACTCAAGCCACCAGTATTGGTGATGCAAATACTTTGTTCTCTACCAGTACCTTTGTCTTGAGCAGAGACTTTGAGAATCCCGTTAGCGTCGATTTCAAAGGATACTTCAATTTGGGGAATACCGCGCGGTGCAGGTGGTAGACCAGTTAATAAAAATTTTCCTAAGCTTTTATTGTCCTTTACCATTGCCCGCTCACCCTGCAACACATGAACTTCTACTGATGTTTGTCCATCCGTAGCAGTGGAAAATATTTGGGATTTACTGGTAGGAATGGTGGTGTTACGATCGATTACTTTGGTAAAAACTTCGCCTAATGTTTCAATTCCCAAAGATAAAGGAGTTACATCTAATAGTAGTACATCTTTAACTTCGCCGCCTAATACGCCACCTTGAATGGCTGCTCCTAAAGCTACTGCTTCATCGGGATTCACTGAACGGTCTGGTTCCCTGCCCCCAAAAAATGTTTTTATGGCTTTTTGGACAGCCGGAATCCGCGTTGAACCACCTACTAAAATAATCCGATCTATTTTATGGGGTTGGATATCAGCATCTTTCAGGGCTTGAGTAACTGGTTCTATAGTTACTTCTACAAGATGATTGGTTAGTTCTTCAAACTTGGAGCGTGATAATTCCATCTCCAGATGTTTGGGACCTTTGTCATCGGCTGTAATAAACGGCAGGTTGATTGAAGTTGTCACCATGTTGGATAATTCAATTTTTGCCTTTTCTGCCGCTTCACGTAACCGTTGGAGAGCCATTTTATCTGCTGCTAGGTCAATACCCTCCGCAGCCAGGAAAGCATCAATCATCCAAACTGCGATCGCATTATCAAAGTCATCCCCGCCCAAGTGGTTGTTACCGGATGTGGCTTTGACTTCAAAGATACCATCCCCTAATTGCAGTACAGATACGTCAAAGGTGCCGCCTCCTAAGTCAAAGACTAATATGCACTGGTCTTCATCTTGCTTCTCAAGACCATAGGCAAGGGCGGCGGCTGTAGGTTCGTTGACGATTCGTAATACTTCTAGACCTGCGATCGTTCCCGCATCTTTTGTTGCCTGCCTTTGGGCATCTGTAAAGTATGCTGGTACAGTGATTACCGCCTGGGTTACGGTTTCACCTAAGAAGTGTTCTGCATCCTGCTTCAATTTTTGCAGGATCATTGCTGAGATTTCTTGAGGGGTATATCTTTGCTTTCTAATCTCAACATCGACAGTATCATCCCGTCCTTTTATGCACGTATATGGCACTCGCGCCCGTTCGCTTTCCGTATCATCCCACCTCCGCCCAATAAAGCGCTTAATGCTATAAACTGTGTTTTCGGCATTAGTCACCGACTGTCGCTTGGCTAGCTGACCCACCAAGCGATCGCCTGCTTTGCCAAATCCCACAATGCTGGGAGTGGTGCGCCCACCTTCTGAGCTAGAAATAACCATCGGTTGACCTGCTTCTAACACAGCAACACAACTATTAGTCGTACCCAGATCGATTCCAATGACTTTTCCCATAGGGTTTCGGCAGTAATGGTGTGGAAAGTTAAATGGGTGAGGCGCGTTCCTTCAGTTGCCTACCAGTGAGGAGTTATTTTTTAGTAATGAGCCTGGTTTTCTTATTTTAGACATTGACATCAACACCCAGGAAACCAAAAATCATAACTCATAGATGATTATTCTGTCGGCACGTCGGGAGCTTCAACTGAATTTTCTGCTGGCTCTGGTGCGGCGGCTACTTTGACAAGTGCATGGCGCAATACGCGATCGCCTAAGAAATATCCTCTTTGCAGTTCTTCGATCACTGTACCTTCTGGATGTTCATCAGTAGGTTGGCGAAGCACTGCTTCATGGAGATTTGGATCAAATTCTTTCCCTTCTGGACGCATAGGAGACACTCCTATACGCTTGAGAGCATCTACCAGTTGTTTGTATACACTCTGGTAGCTTTTATGGATACCCATTTCTCCATCATTTTGCGGCTTAAGCTGCGCTCTGGCTCGCTCAAAATTATCAACTACTGAAAGTAACTCCGTAATTGTCGAACACTTAACTTTAACTTCTAATTCTTCCTTTTCTTTAGCTGTACGCTTCCGAAAATTTTCAAAATCTGCGGCTATCCGCATATACTGACTTTTTAATGAATCACTCTCCTTTGTGCTTTCATCTAACTGCGCTTTTAAGGTTTCTACTTCTTGCTTTAAGGCTTCTTTTGGATCTACATCGTTTCCTTGGGTTGATTGATGTCCTAATTCCATATCCTGACTGGATACATCTGATGCTTGTTCAGTTTGACTCACTTCGGCTACGCCATCACCCTGAGATCTAGTCACATTCACACTCTCCTGTGATGTAGTACCATAAGCATTATCTTCAGCTATTGCTGAAGCATCCGAGGTCTGATTTGAAGACAATGGCTGATTTTCTTCTGTCATAATTTACTCATTTCCATCCCTATACTGTGCTGCGATCGCACGCCTTGAAGGGTTTTGCGCCCCTCCATGACTGACAACAAAAGCAGGCAAGATCTACCCGAATACGCGATCGCTGGTTAGGCGAACAAAGCTGGGGGTGATTACTACTTTCTTGAATCATAGTATTACCGCCCTATATAGTGGCAGTATTTTTTTCAACCCAGATTTGGCTTAGACATAACATCACTTGCTAAAATCTTCACATATTTTAATCTTTATACTTATAAATATAACATTAATCATTTTGATCTCTTGACACTCCCCCCTATGCGCTTGCGCTGTGGCGTTTGATTCTTGTTTCACCGATTCTGATCTAGCCCGACATTACTGCCAAGCCCCGACAGACCATCTCCACAAGCATTTTTAAATACGGTTTGCCCAACCGCATTTAATCCTCTATTCAGGATTACTAAACTAGCTGCAAAATCTCTATTGCAACGAAAATCACACTCAGGACAATGATGGATTCTTTCACTTAGTTGTTTCTTGCCTGTATGCACTCCGCAATTAGGACATATTTGCGAAGTATAATTTTTATCAACCTTGGCAAAATACACATCTCTTTTCCAGCAAACGTAAGAGAATATTTGAAAAAACTGACCAAAACTTGCATCTAAATTATGCTTGCACAGCATATTTCTAGACCACGAATTAAAATCAATATCCTCTACAAATATCGTTCCGTTGCCGTCGCAAAGATGATGCGCTAACTTATAATGAAAATCCTTCCTGGTGTCCGATATCGTTTGATGTATTCTTGCTATTTTTTGATTTAATTTATGGCGATTGTTAGAACCTAGTTGCTTATTCTTCAGTTTTCTTTGTAGCAATCGCAGCTTACGGTGAAGTTTATTAAAGAATCTAGGTCTTTTAATCAGTTCATTATTTGAAGTAGCAACAAAATAGTCCAAGCCAATATCTATTCCTAATGGATTACCATGCGGTGAAGGCATGGGTACGTCAATATCTGCTTCAAGACATAGATTGACAAAATAACCAGAGGCTTTCCTAATTACCCTTACTTGTTTAAGCTTAAACCCTTGTGGAATTGGTCTTGAAAGTTTCATCTTAACCAACCCAATACTCGGAAGCTTTATGTAGTCATTAGATATTGGATTAGTTTTAAACTGAGGAAATACAAAAGACCGCATCCTATATTTATTCTTAAACCTGGGAAACCCTTTGTTTAAGGATTTCATCTCAACAAAGGCTCGATCTAATTGTCGCAGCACTTGTTGAAGTACTTGGGCATTAACAGAGTTTAGTAATGGGTTGTTTTTCCTTGCCTCTGTCAATGATGCTGCTTGCAATTTATAAGAAGGGTAAGGTGCATCAGCAGGGATGATATATTCTTTTTCTAAAGAACATCTGTCAGTACTACTTTTGCGCGAACCCGACCAATCTTTGCGTTCAGCCAAGCCAAAATTCCAAACCTTGCGACAAGCATCCAGATAATGCTCTATCTGATCAATTTGCTGCTTATTCGGTTTTAACTTGAACTGGTAATTGCAAGTTAGCATACTTCGACCTTCTGTTGCTTCCATTAATAATAAATACCTCTACATAACTTTGTCAACCACGTAGAGGTATTCGCTATCGCTCATGTTTTACCCTGGTCGGCATTCATCTCTCCGCTAACCCTACGGGTATAGCGGGAGTCCTCTGCCTCCATTTCAGATAGCCAACCCATCTCATCTTTATAGTCCCTATATTTCTACTTGAGGCATCAATTATGACCTGTTGCTACCATTGTTGTTAACTGGCACGTTTAAATCACATATTGTGTTGATCAAGACGCAATTTTCCCAAAAGCTTTTGGGCATACTTTTTATGGAGATAGTTTAAATAGCTATGACTCAATCCTCATCACAAAGGCGTGCTTTAGTTGCTCGCCATGCCAGCCATGATTTGTCCCCCTTTGCCAGCAAGCTAGTTCAGTTAGGTTACACCGACGCTGAAAAGATGCAGCAGGCGGCGCTTGAAAGTCGCAAAACAGGAAAACCATTAACAGAAATTCTGCAGCAGATCACGGGAAAGGCGTTATCTCCTGAATTGCAGCGCCAGTATAAAAAGAATCAACTATTTGAACTAAAGATTATATACGGCGTTGAATCTTTAGATCCGGAAATTAAAGAAATTGATATCCGTCGGGTTTCAGATCTGATCGATACACTTATTCCGATTGATAGTTGTCGTCGCTCCCGCTTCGTACCTCTATCACAAGAGGCAACTGAGCCACCATCTGTCCTAGTGGCAATGGTTAACCCTGATGATTTAGATGCCCAAGATGATCTAAATCGAATTTTACGCCCCCAGGGAATTAATTGGCAAAGGATGGTCATCACAGCCGAAGACTATTCCTCAATTATTAACCAATACCTAGAGCAGCAAGCCAAGAAAGACGAAGTAGCTAAAGCTCAAAAGTCTTTTGACGTTAAAGGCGAAATCGAAAATCTTGAAGGTCTTGAAGCCGAAGAATCGCACGATGCTCCTGATGAAGATTTAACGGCAGCAGCAGAAGATGCCCCAATTATCAACTTAGTCAATAAAATTTTGGTTAAGGCATTAACTGAACAAGTTTCTGATATTCACGTTGAACCTCAAGAAGAATACTTACGCATTCGCTTTCGTAAAGACGGGGTACTCAGGGAGGCATTTGAGCCTTTCCCAAAAAAAATTATTCCAGCAGTTACTTCACGTTTCAAAATCATTGCCCAACTAGACATTGCTGAACGACGCGCACCTCAAGATGGGCGTATCCGCCGAGTATTTCAAGGACGTAAAGTTGATTTCCGGGTAAACACTTTACCTAGCCGCTATGGTGAGAAAATTTGTATGCGGATTTTGGATAACTCTTCCACCCAGTTGGGCTTGGATAAATTAATTAGCGATCCAGATGCGCTACAAAGTGTCCGAGACATGGCAAGTCGTCCTTTTGGGATGATTTTGGTGACAGGTCCAACCGGATCTGGTAAATCAACAACACTATATTCAATTCTGGCTGAACGCAATAGTCCTGATGTGAATATTAGTACCGCAGAAGACCCGATTGAATATGCCTTGCCTGGAATTAATCAGGTGCAGGTGATTCGTGAAAAAGGCATGAACTTTGCCTCAATTTTACGAGCATTCATGCGCCAAGACCCCGATGTAATTCTAGTAGGTGAAACGCGAGACGTAGAAACAGCAAAAACCGCAATTGAAGCTGCTTTAACTGGACACTTAGTAATGACGACTTTGCACGCTAATGATGCTCCAAGTTCAATTGCACGGTTAGATGAAATGGGCGTGGAACCCTTCATGGTGTCCGCTTCTTTGCTTGGCGTTTGCGCCCAGAGGTTGATGCGACGAGTATGCACTGAGTGCCGTATTCCTTATCACCCGACTATTGAGGAACTTAGCCGATATGGTTTATCAGCTTCCAAGGAAGGATCTGTTACGTTTTACAAAGCCAATACTCTAGAACCTGAAGAAATTAAAAGTGCAAAGAATCTCTGCCCAAAATGTAATGGTCTTGGTTATAAAGGGCGTGTAGGTGTCTATGAAGTTATGCGTATAAATGAGCGGTTGCAAAGCTTAATCAACAAAGGAGGAACGACCGACATGATTAAGGAAGCGGCTGTAGAAGATGGGATGGTGACATTGTTATCTTACAGCTTAAACTTAGTGCGTGAAGGACATACAACCCTCGAAGAAGTTGAGCGGGTGACTTTTACTGATACAGGTTTAGAATCAGAACTAAAAGCAAAACGTAAGACTACTTTAACCTGTCGCGTTTGTAGTGCTGGATTAAAACAAGAATGGCTTGATTGTCCATACTGCATGACATCTCGTTTTGAAAACTAAAAATTATTAGTTTTTGCTCTCGTAGTAATTAACTACTAATTAGTAATAACTAAGAATTAAAAATTGTATTACCAAAGGAGAAAGCAAAATGGATTTAATGATTGAAGACTTGATGGAGCAACTGATCGAAATGGGTGGCTCAGATATGCACCTTCAGGCAGGCGCTCCAGTATACTTTCGGGTTAGTGGTAAACTTCAGCCGATTAATGAGGAGCCACTGGCACCTCAAGACTGTCAAAAATTGATTTTTAGTATGCTGAATAATACCCAGCGTAAAGATTTGGAACAAAACTGGGAACTAGATTGCTCTTATGGGGTTAAAGGATTAGCTCGTTTTCGTGTCAATGTTTACAAGGAACGTGGTTACTATGCAGCTTGTTTGAGGGCTTTAGCGTCTAAAATTCCTAATTTTGATATGTTAGGTCTACCAGATGTGGTTCGGGAAATGACTCACCGACCTAGAGGAATGGTGTTAGTAACTGGACAAACTGGTTCTGGTAAAACGACTACGATGGCGGCAATGATTGATTTAATTAACCGCACGCGGGCAGAGCATATTTTGACGGTTGAAGACCCGATTGAATATGTTTTTCCCAATATTAAAAGTTTAGTTCACCAACGTCAAAAAGGCGAAGATACTAAAAGTTTTTCTAATGCTTTGAGAGCGGCATTACGAGAAGATCCAGATGTAATTTTGGTCGGTGAAATGCGGGATTTGGAAACAATCGGTCTAGCAATTTCTGCTGCTGAAACAGGTCACTTAGTATTTGGAACTCTGCATACTAATTCAGCCGCTCAAACTATTGACCGGATGTTAGATGTGTTCCCCCCGATTCAACAACCACAAATTAGGGCGCAGTTATCTAACTCTTTGGTTGCTGTATTTAGCCAATGTTTAGTTCCTAAGAAAAATCCCAAGCCTGGGGAATATGGTCGGGTAATGGCTCAGGAAATTATGATCGTAACACCAGCTATTTCTAACTTAATTCGAGAAGGAAAAACACCTCAAATTTACGGTTCTATCCAAACTGGTGCTAAGTTGGGAATGCAGACGATGGAAATGGTTTTAGCTGCTTACGTCAAGTCAGGGGCAATTTCATTTGAGGCTGCTATGGGCAAGAGTGCCAAGCCAGATGAGTTGCAGCGTCTCCTTGGTGCAGCAGTTGCTAAATAATGTTGATAAGTATGTAGGTGAAATTAAACGTTACCTGCGCTATCGCTCCTTACTGGGGACTGGTGACTTTTGAAAATCATTATACGTTTATTTATGCCCACCTACTTAGCTATCAATTTCTGAATAGTTTTGAGTGGGAAGTTTTTAGTTTAATTACTAGCTCAAAACTCATAATTTACAAAAATAATAATAATAATAAATAGTTTCAGGTGATTTATGCCTACATACGTTGCTGATGTTCGGGATTCTCAAGGAAAAGCTAAGAAAGAAAAAGTAGAGGCGGGTACTATACAATTGGCACGAGATGTTCTACGCCAAAAGTATCCTTTTGTACAGAATATTAAAGAGTCTCAAAGCTTTGATTTAGCAAGCTTTGATATGTCAGGTTTGGAAGTAGCTTTATCTAAGGTGACTGTAAAAGATAAAGCTGTGTTTTCCCGTCAATTTGCGGCTATGGTCAATGCAGGTGTTGCTTTGGTTAGATGCTTAAATGTTTTATCCGAGCAGTGTAGCAATGCTAGGTTGAAAAAGGCACTTGTAGCAATTAATGCTGAGGTACAACAGGGAACTAGCCTTTCGGAGGCTATGCGTAAACATCCTGATTGTTTTGACAATTTATATATAAGTATGGTTCAAGCTGGGGAGGTCGGTGGTGTGCTTGATGAAGTTTTGAACCGATTAGCCAAGATTCTTGAAGATATTGCACGATTACAAAATCAAGTTAAAGGTGCTATGGCATACCCTACGGTGGTAGGGATATTGGCGGTGATTGTTTTTATTGCGATGACGGTATTTTTGATTCCCATTTTTGCGGGCATTTTCAAGAATTTAGGTGGTGAACTGCCAGCACTGACGCAGTTTATGATGCTGTGTAGTGATGTCTTGAGAAGTTGGAGAATTTTGATACCTATTTGTAGTATTATCGCTGCTACTTTTGCGTACAAGCAGTATTACAAAACACCAGTTGGTCGCCTGACAATGGATCGTTTTTTCTTAAATGTGCCTATCTTAGGTGACTTGAATCAAAAATCAGCAGTTGCTCGCTTTTGCCGAATTTTTGGAACTTTGACTCGTTCAGGTGTGCCTATTCTTAACTCTTTAGAAATTGTGGCATCGACGGCTGGTAATCAGGTGATTGAAAATGCCATTAATGCTGCTAAAGCAGAAATTCAACAAGGCGGAATGCTGAGTCTGGCGATTCAAAAGGAGAATGTGTTTCCTCCTTTGGCAGTTCAAATGATTAGTATTGGCGAGGAAACTGGTGAGTTAGATGGCATGATGATGAAGGTTGCCGATTTCTATGAGGATGAGGTTGAGCAAGCTGTAAAAGCTTTAACGAGTGTTCTAGAGCCTCTGATGATGGTGGGTTTGGCAGGGATGGTTGCTGTAATTTTGCTTTCGATGTATCTGCCGATGTTTGCTGTGTTTGAAAAATTGGGCTAGAAGTTGGGGAAGAATTGGGGGAAGCAGGGAGAGGAGGAAACGAACAAATGTCGTACAATGAAAACATCACTTGATAGGTCTACAAGGTAATGACTTGGGCTAATAATTCGAGTGATAGAGGAAAGAAGGATGTAACTTGCTGAACCTGACCCTCCGTAGTGGGGTAAACTACGCTAAAAAGCAGAGTAGTTAAATATTTTGACCTTTGGGACGAGGGGTAAAGCCTATTGCCAGAACGTAAGACTTGTTATTCTTGGGGATAAAAAGCTGTTCTTTGAGTAGGAAGCCCATCACTGTATGCAAGGCATCGGTGTGGGTAGTTCACGATAGAGATCCAAGCTCGCTGTTGCGCGATCGCACTTTTGTTGAATATGCCTACCGATCAGGTTAATTTGTCCGTAGATAGTAATGTTGCTCCTCAACAGTTAAATGAGCCGTTGTTGGGAAAAAGTTTAACTGAA
>JBARVL010000022.1:0-5747 GCA_049646245.1 Crinalium sp.
TAGCGATCGCACTTGCTCAACAGTTAGCAAGTAACGCACAGTCATCGCAACTAACTTTTGATGTATTTGCTACACAAAACAATTTAGGACTAGCTCATTACCAGTTAGCAACACATCAAAAATTATCATTATCTGAGCAAGCTAAATCAACTCATTTACAAGCAGCATTAACTCAACATTTACAAGCTTTGCAAGGTGTGAGCCATCAACCTGAGCATCGCATTAATACCTTAAATTATGTAATTAAAACAATTAAAGCTTTTTATCAACAACTCGGCTTACAGGGGCAGAATTTAGCACTTTCTAAGGTTCCCTGTTATTTGCTACCGGAAATTTTACCAAAGTTGTAAACTGGAAAAATAGTTGTTTAAAATATAATATTAGTATCAATGACAATTCTCTGGCTATTCATTGTCATTTTAATGAAATTATAGGTTTTTGGGATAATTGCTGGTTCTTGCATTTGTTTTAATGATTTTTAGCAACCATTCAGCTTTTTACTTATATTTAAAAAATTATCTACTGTAATAATAGCAATATTCCGAAAGGGATGTAAAACTAGCAAATCTTTATCTCCCGTAAGAATATATTGTGCTTGACCACTAACAGCTAATTCTAAATATTTATTATCTTTAGCATCTCTACATTCGTTAATACTGTCAGTTATTTCAATAAATATAACTTGTTGCTCTAATTCTTCTAAGAAATCATTCCGCTCTTGTGGGGTAATATATTTATTAAATTTCGGACGATGAAAAACACTGCTCAATTCTAACCAGACTGATTGACTCATCAAAATCAAACTGGATTTTCTAGCTAAATCTAAAGCTTGTCTTGGTCTGCTTGCAGGCATCAGTACAGCACTAATTATAATATTAGTATCAATGACAATCTTCTGGCTATTCATTGTCATTTAAAATTGATGCTAATATCTCTGGAGTCAGTCCTCTTTCCACGGCTTTTTGTCCAATTTCGTCCATAAGTTCTGTTAAACGATCTTTCTTTTCTTCTCTGATAGTAAAATGCAAGCTTGAACTAATTAGATTAACAAATTGTTGATGCAATTTTTCTTTATCTTCTGGAGATGCTCGATGATAAGATTCGGCAATTTCTAAAGGTACTTTAATTATAATTTCTGATTGAATAGTCATCTTTTTTACACTTGAAAATAAATAATAATTTAATACTTAAACACTGTTACGATTTCTGCAATATTTAAATTATAGCAGTCGCGCCTTGTGGTTAGGGTATTTGTTATTTTGAAACCCTTGTAAGCATTGGCTTTTAAAAAAGCTGATGGCTGATAAGCTGTTGTGTTTCTAGATTTTATGTTTTGGGGGAGAGGAGGGAGGAGGGAGGAGAGAGGGGTAAAGGGTTTGATAACTTTTATCTTTATTCCCAGCTTTATTTCCTCAAGTATTCGGTCTTTTCCTTAGAAAAAGACCGAATACGCGCGTGAGCAAGGGTTTCAGGATATACAAAGAGCTTCAGTAACAAAAGACGGTAATCAACTGCCAATAGGGGTGAATTTAGCCTGAATCACAATGTCGTTAAAGTCAGCATCACCGCCACCATGCAAATCTTCAAATCCCCAGGTGTTGTTGCCTAGCAGTCGAATATGATCCACTTTGTCAGAATTGGCTCCAATATAGGCAAAGTAGGCTAGAGGGGCGTTATCCTGATTGCTTAAAGCCTGTTCCATTGTTCCGTTGGCAATAATGAAAGGGGCATAGAGATGCCCACCTTCCCAAATATCAGAAGTTCCTGCACCTTCTTTGCCAAAGGAGGTTCCATGCTCCTGGCTGTTGCGAAGAGCCGCTTGCATATAAGCCGCATCGCCTGGGCTAATTAACGCTCCTGTCAGTGGGTCAATGACTCCACCTTGAGAATTTTCGACTTGATAGAAACCAACGGTATTGGCGAAAGCAGCTTCACTTTTCACAACTGGGAAGACAGCTTCTACAGACTCAAGAAACAAGTTCCTTAAATCGACTACCTCTTGTTGGCGCTGTCCTTGCCGGGTTGCTCCCAGAGGTTCCTCGACTTCCGTAGGCTTCAAAGATAGCTTCAGAACCGAAGCTTTATCGCCCTGAGTTTTGAACTCTAGTTGGAATAGGTTTTGCTCAACGTTCTCAAGACTGGCAAATCCTGGCGTTTGGGAGGAAGTGGGGGAAGCTAATAAGACTTTATTTGCAGCGTTTGGGTTATTGAGAACTTCATCTGTCGTGCCGTTTTGTACCAAGTAGAAGCCTAAGCGTTGATTGCCCAGCTTCGATAGTGTTCGGGTGGGGTTGGTCACAAAGTCATCGGGTAGCACGGAGAAAATGACCTGAGATGTTTTCAACGCGGCTTCGATGTAGCCTGCTTCTGTGGGTAACAGTCCTGCAACTCGTCCTTGTTCGTCTTCAACGATAAAGACTCCGATTTCATTGACGCTAAAGGGCTGGAGTTGTTTATCTGTTAAGGTTACTTCTAGTTGGGCGACTCCAGCATTGCCGTTGAATTGTAGGAAACGATTGGTTAAATCTGTGGAGGTTTGCGTCAAGCTCAAAGGCTTCATCTCGATATCAAGGATAGCGCGTTGGAACTTATCCGAGTAGAACTTGCCATCGGTGACGCTAAAATCAAAGGAATTTGTTGAAAGACTACCTTTGGCGGGGGTGTAGGTGAGTGAGCCTGCCTGAATGTCTTCTACAGCAATATCGGTCTCGGCGGTAATTTCTTGACCTTTGAGTTTGAGGCTGCCTTTGCTTGTCCCAATAAATGCCTCAAGGGGTCTGACGATCACAGATTTGAGTGTATCATTGGTGTCGCCTTTGATGAAGGGGAAGTCAGACACTTGAAGCACATACTCACCATCTTCAGGAATTGAGAGGGTAAAGCTTTTGGTGTCAACTGGGAAGATATTGTCAGCAGTGTAGGTTGAGTTATCGAAGCGTTCTTGTAGACCTTTTGAAGAGAAGAAGTCGTTGTACTGTTGGGCGGTTATGTCATTAAACTCGCCTTGATAAATTTTATTGAGGATGTCTTTAGCATCCTTCATGAGCCGCTGTACTTTCGCATTCACTCGATAAACATCGCGAAAACTATCTGGTTCTTGACCGTCCTTAACGGCTTGATAAGCTTCAAGGGCAAGATTGCGCGATGCTTCTTCTATCGTCAATGATATGAGACCGTGCTGGTTGAGCTTGTCGATATCGAAAATGCCGTCAACCACGATTGGGTCGATTTCGTTAAGCCAGCTTCCCACAAAGGAGTTGACTGTGTTGAGACCCCCTAAGTTTTTTTCCTCTGCCAGGTTAGGATTGAGGAGTGAATCGGCTAGCAGGTCAAGCACTTTGTTAATAGGTTGCTCTGTCGCTGCTGCAAAGAGTTCGGTGATGGTTTCAATTTGTGCGCCGATTAAGTAATCATAAGCTTCCGGGCTTAGAAGAGGTTTAAGATCAACACTGTTTTTATCTAACCTCTCGTTTATGAAAATTGTTCCACTTGCTTGTTCTAAGGTTGTAGGTCGGATATCATATATACCATTTCTATTCAAGAAATAACCCACGTTGTCGTCAAAAATGCGAATCGTGGTAGGATCGGGATATTCTAACAGTCGTTGTTCAGCAGTCGGATCGTAAGAATAAGCAACCAGTTCTTGGTTGAAATTGGGTATAATGTGGTGATGCCACCGCTCTTGAATTAAGTCCTTAGCTTTTTGGACGGGATCGGGAATGGTGGGATCGGCTAAAAGTAGCCGAGCCATACGCTCAACTAAGCTGGTGACAGGAGTGACGGTTGTAGGGCTGGGGTCTGCAACAGCGGTCAGAATTCCTTCATAGGACACTTCCGCAGCAGAATTGACTCCCCGAATCATGGCTAGCCGCCCCTCAGTCAGGTCAATTTTGTCATTTTTGTTAACGTCAATCTGAGCAAATTCATCAACAGTAAAAAACAGATCGCTTTGACCATTCCGATTTGTAGTGGTTGTCGGTTCCCCTGGATCGGGAATTCCATTCAGGTTTGTATCGAAGAAAACTGTTCCATTTTGGACATAACCCGCTGCCCAGTAAAGGAATTTATTATATACATTTTGGTAAACCGCGTTGTTAAATGTATTACTAGGATCATAAATATCAATAATTACTTTCGTCTTGGCAGATCCTTTAGTTGTTACTAACTGATAGTTCTCGTTATTGGTTTTTGTCAGGGCCAACTTGAAACCATTTCTATTTGCTTCCTTAATGTCAATGTCAACAAAAAATAATAAGTTTTGGTCGTCAACGTATTCTTGGGAATATTGTATATTCCTGACACCATATATTTCCTGCAGATTTTGAATCATGCCCTTAAAACTTTCTGGATCTGTTGTTCCATTAAGTATTACAGTGCCTTGTTTGAGGATAAGAAATGTGGGACCAAAATTAATTGTATAGTATTTGTCACCCTGAAAGGAAGTCAGCTTGAGTTGCTCTACCAAACTTACAGAGTAGGTTGTATCTATCTGGTTTATCTCGTTTAGCTTATCAACAATCGAAGTCATTAGAATCACCTTATGTGAAAAGATTAGAATTTTAACAAATGGCTAAAGGCTAATACTTGGAGTAGGTAGTTAGCACTTTTAACCCCAAAAACTTTGATAGTGCAAGAGCAGTAAACACCAGAAAATTTTTTTATTCCAAGTCTGCATCTTGGGATAATTTAGAACCAGAATATTTGGGTATTCTGTACTTATTCTGCTAATTTATAGCAGGAGTCAGGAGTCAGGAGTCAGAATTCAAGCCCTTACTGTGACTGGATTTGATATTGAGCAAATGCACTAACACGGGCGGTTGATATACCTGGAAATATAATTTCCAGCATTGCAAAGCCTTGCTTTGAAAATTATTTCAGATAAATCTGCCATCTAGGAGGCGGCGATCTCACTTAAATCCCATATACCTAGCTCTGAAACACTCGAAACTAATATAGAACTTACGCATTTTTGAGCAACTAAAGTTAATGCGGTTAAAGCTATATTCAGTGATATTTTCAAGCAGGATTTAATCGCTCCAATTTCTCAAAAGAAAAATCGAGGATACTAGGAAATTATGAAAACTAAGTAAGACTTTGGATAGATGCTTTCTTTTAGAGTTAGAGAAATTTAAAATTAAAAATCTCAATTAAAATTTAATATAATTTGAAGTGGTAGCAGTTGTCAAGCAAGATCAAAGCAGTTTTCCTCGTGAGGTAGCCGAAATAAGGACGCAAGGTGCGATCGCACTCAACTATCTTGAGAAGGATTTAAATCGGCGTATTTAGGGTCTCTGAAGCAGTAGCGTTTTAATTACTTACGTCGAACTCAGGTTCGGAAGTGTGTTAAGCAAGAGCTATTTTAGAGTAGTACCACAGATGCGCGTCGTGGAAGTGTCAAAATTATATATAACCTATACAGCTTATTGTTAAGAAAAATATAGGAGAAATTGCTCCCCGTTTGGAAAAATCTTTCGTGAACCAGTTTTCTATTTCTCAAGACCTTAATCTCAAAACCCTTTTTCCGTTCGATCTCGATGAATTTCAGTATCAGGCGATCGCAGCTTTTGATGCGGGTCGTTCTGTAGTCGTATGCGCCCCAACAGGTTCAGGAAAAACCTTGATTGGAGAATACGCCATCTATAGAGCGTTATCGCGGGGTGGTCGAGTTTTTTACACCACACCCCTAAAAGCACTATCTAACCAAAAGCTGCGCGATTTCCGCCAGCAATTTGGTAATGATATGGTGG
>JBARVL010000023.1:0-19025 GCA_049646245.1 Crinalium sp.
CTTTCTTAATTTTCTTAGTATTTCTGGTAGCTCTAGTAGCTGTAAGCATCCGCAGTTTTTTACCAGGAGATATGGCAGCACCAGCACCAATTGAATCAGTGAACAATGACCAGTTATCAGTTATCAACGATCAATTAATTGAGTCAAGATAATTTTTAAAAACCCACCCCCTACCCCTCCCCGTACACAGGGAGGGGAGACTTTAATTTTTATCCTTTTTGATGTAGATTTACATGGTTTTGTTGATTATAGCCGTAGCCAGATAGAGCGGATATTTAATTTCTTGAAAAGCTGATACGCGCTCTGCTGAATGCTGATCTTTTAACTAATCATAAAGTGTCAGATTTATTACTAAGTAATTACCAATTAAGGAGAGGATCGGGAAAAGACAAAGCTTTACTGGTAAAGTTCATGCAATTAACTTACCAGGAACTTTTTCTGGAGCAGCAAAATTTTTCCCATCTAGCTGTAACAGTGGAAAGATACTTTTCTCAAGAAACGCCGTTGTGGTTGGTAGAATTTTTGGGTAGTGAAGAACAGGAAACCCCCTCAAACTCCAATGAGCAGGGGGGGTTAATGAGAAAGATTTCGGCTGTTCCTGCGATCGCGTGTTTGTGGTTAGGAAATGCCGTAGATCAGGTGCAAGGCGATCGCTTTTCCCACATTTTTTTACTTTATGTTAATCCAGATCACCGCCGAAAAGGAATTGGATCGGCTTTGATGCGCCATGCAGAAAACTGGGCTAAGTCAAGAGGCGATCGCCAAATTGGGTTGCAGGTGTTTGAAATCAACGCACCTGCTGTCAATCTTTATCACAAACTTGGTTATCAAACTCAGTCACTCTGGATGGTAAAACCTTTAAGCAAATAGCAGTAGCCAGCGAGGGCGCGGACATTTAAGGGTTCTGAAACCCGCAGGTTTCATTGGCGCATAATTAAAGCTGATAGCTGACAGCTATAAAATTAAGATTGGAAAAATATTGCCATTACAGAGGTGTAAATTGCCACTTACTCTTACTCACGATTCAATCGTAACCGTTACTCAAGATCAAATCACATCAGGACTCCCAGACGAGGCAATTCTTCTCAATTTAAAGTCAGAGGTTTACTACGGCTTATGGGCTGTAGGAGCGAGAATTTGGGATCTACTCCAGCAGCCCATAACTGTCCAAGAAATCAGCGATACCATTCTTACTGAGTATGAAGTTGCTCCCGAACGTTGCGAAGCTGATTTACTCCAGTTTCTTGAGAAACTTATTGCTGAAGGACTCGTTGAAGTCAGCAATGAACCAAGTGCCTAAAATTTTGCCTTTCTTACCCAGCATCACCGGAGGCAGATCGTGAGTGGAATTTTCGGCATCTATCATCCTAATAAGCAACCTGTAGATCCTGCTTACCTATCCCGCATGATGGAGATTCTGGCGCATCGAGGTGTAGACGGCGGGGATATTTGGTATCAGAATGCGATCCACCATATCGCACTAGGGCATCAAATGCTCTGGACAACACCGGAATCACTTTACGAGAAACTACCTTTAACCGACACAACGGGTAACTTCACCATCACCGCCGATGCTCGGATTGATAATCGTGATGAATTACTGAATGCGTTAGGACTCAAAAGCAATTCACAAGCCATTATTCCCGATAGCACACTGATTCTAGAAGCATACAAAAAATGGGGAGAACATTGCCCAGAATATCTTTTAGGAGACTTTGCTTTTGCCATCTGGGATGAAATTCAGCAGGTTCTCTTTTGTGCCAGAGATCATTTTGGTGTAACTCCGTTCTACTACTACTGGTTACCTGGACAAATCTTTGTTTTGGCATCAGAAATTCGCGGAGTGCTTGGCGTACCAGACGTTCCCCGTCGCTTAAATGAAACTGAACTAGCAGTTCATCTAAAAATTCTGGAACCGCGCCCAGAAATTACTTTTTATCAAGATATCTTTGCTTTACAAGCTGCTCATTGCTTAAGAGTTAGCCCCCAAGGATTAACAATCAGACAATACTGGTCACTTGATCCAGAACGGGAATTACGTCTAAATTCAGATGAAGAATACGCAGAACAATTGCGTGAACTGTTTACTGAAGCAGTGCGTTGTCGTCTCCGAAGCGCATTTCCTATCGGCTCAACCCTTAGCGGTGGGCTAGACTCTTCTTCAAATACTTGCATGGCGCGACACTTGTTAGGGCAGGATTCGAGTAGTCGCTTGCACACCTTTTCCATGTTCTACAACAAAATCCCCCAGTGCGACGAACGCCAATATATGAATGCAGTAGTAGAGCAAGGGGGATTAACACCTCACTTCATTGCGGTAGATGATTACAGTCTTATGACTGACATTAAGCAAATTCCCTGGTACGCGGAACATCCCTTTTATCCTCCCAACTGGCTTTGTCCTTGGGAACCCTACCGCACCGCCAATCAAAATGGTGTACGAGTGCTTCTGGATGGTAGCTGTGGAGATAGCACTATCTACTTTGGTTTGGGTTACTTAACCGAACTTGCTAGAGCAGGGAAATGGCAGATATTAGCGGCGGAAGCTGAGGGACTTTCGCAGCACTACCGCGTCACCCCTTTCGGGCTTCTAGAGTCTTATGGCTTGCCTTACCTAACTGAGTTAGCCCAGCAAAGGCAGATTCCGCAGATTTTGTCAGCATTATCTCAAATCGTGCAGCACTTTGATGGTTCCCCCTGGCAACTGATTCGTAACTACGGTATCCGACCTCTAGCTTCAGAACCACTACGTCAGCTTTGGCGAAAATTTCGCGGGCGTGGCGCTTCGACTCATCCCCCAGTAGAGCATTGTTGTTGTAATTGGCGGGTGAACCACCACCGAAAAAAAGGTCGTAGAGGATGCCTGAATGCACCAGGCGAGAAGACATCATAGGGGTCTGCGACGACTTCCACGGCATAAGGATGACCCTGACTGCGTAACACAGGTTCGATACAGGTTGCTAGTTGTGAAGGAACGCGAAAAATCACAGCATCAGCAGCACCAATAGCATTAATAGCAGCTTGTTGAACCTGCGATGCCTTTAGAAGATACTGCCAGGGGCCGAGATAATCTGGGATACCTGAAAAATAAATTTTGTCACCATCAACACGTTTCCAGTCCTCTTTAGCAGTAGGCACGTCTTGCACGCGTCCTACCACACATACTTGGTCGAAAACATCCAAGTAACGCAACCAGAAACTATAGGAATAAATTGTCTGCGTCCACACTTTTCCATCTGGTGTACGAGCGAAGTGATGCTCAACAGTTACTACAACTTTCACAAAAATCTATAATACAAACCCCGAACATAGCAAAATCAAACATGATGGCGCTGTGGGCAGGTAGAAATGTCAGTATTTATATTATCAACATTCACACTTATTAATGGAGCATAGCTTAGTTGAAGTTAGTGATTCGTAAATGGTCTAGCTTTTGGCGGATTGAGCCGAAACAACGTACTCTGTTGCTGCAAGCTTTAGTATTGCTGCCTTTAGTAGCTCTATCGCTAAAATTCTGTGGTTTGAATCGTACACAAACTGCACTGTCAAGGCTACTACCCACTCTGATTCTGTCTCAATCAAGTGATGAAAGTCTCCCACAGGTTTTGGCAACAGCGCGGATGGTGAGGACTGCTGCTCGCTATTATACTCCTTGGGCTAACTGTCTCAAAAAGTCATTAGTGTTGTGGTGGTTGCTACGCCGTCAAGGAATTGCCAGTAATCTGCAAATTGGAGTACGAAACGAACAGGGAAAGTTTGAGGCTCATGCCTGGGTAGAATATGACGGGATTGTGCTAAATGATACTCAGAATGTGCGATCGCATTTTGCCATCTTTAAGCGTCCGATTTTAACTTAAAAAATGAACAATTACCCCAGCCGTAGCCTTTAATTAATGCTGAAAAGAGCAAATTTTCAACATTTACTCCAACTAATCCACAATCTTCAACGAGCTATCGGCTTAGTTTGGCAAAGTGCGCCAAGTTGGACTATCGCCAGTTTGATACTTTTAGTCATCCAGGGTATTTTACCCCTAGTATCCCTTTATTTAATGAAGCTCTTGGTGGATACAGTCACCACAGGGATAGCTACGACTGATAAAGCTACTGTCATAAGGACTGTAATACTGTTGGTGAGTTTAGCAGGAATCACGGCTCTATGCAGCGATTTATGCCGTTCATGGGCAAGCTATACCAACGAAGCACAATCTCAGATCGTAACTGACCATGTGCATGATGTGCTTCATGCCAAATCCATAGAAGTCGATTTAGAGTATTACGAAAACGCTCAGTATTACAATGCCTTACACCGCGCTCAACAAGAAGCTCAATTTCGTCCAACTCGCATTCTTACCAGTCTCGTACAAGTAGCTCAGAATGCAATTTCTTTAGTGGCGATCGCATTTCTATTATTATCCTTACACTGGGGAATTGCTGTAGTTTTATTTATTACTGCCGTACCTGGTTTGTTAGTGCGCGTCAAATATACAGGTAAACTATACCAACAACAACGAGGATGGACTACTTCTGAGCGCATTGCTTATTACTTCCATTCAATGCTCACCCATAATTCCTACGCTAAGGAAGTGCGGTTGTTTGGCTTAGGTTCCTTGTTGAGAGTAAGGTATCGCCACCTGCGCCACCAAATACATACTGAAAAACTCACCCTGGCTAGACAACGTTCTATCACAGAATTGATGACTACTGCTAGTGGTACCGTTGCCGTATTTGGTGCTTGTGGTTTTATAGCTTACCAGACAATACAAGGCGCTATCACTTTGGGTGGGTTAGTGATGTATTTTCAGGCATTTCAACGGGGTCAAGGTTTTCTGCGGGATATGCTGACAAGTCTTGCTAGTCTTTATGAAAATAGCTTATTTCTATCTAATCTTTACGAGTTTTTAGATTTAAAACGCACCGTTGATGAACCTCTGCATCCCCAGACTCTACCTAAGCCACTGCAAATTGGTATTCATTTTGAGGGCGTTCATTTTCAATATCCTCATAGCAGTCGGACTCTGCTATCAGATATTAATTTAACCATTAAAGCGGGAGAAACTATTGCCTTAGTAGGAGAAAACGGCGCAGGGAAAACTACTTTAATTAAACTCTTGTGTAGATTATATGACCCCACAGCCGGAAGAATTACTATTGATGGTATAGACTTGCGCCAACTTATAACTGTAGATTTACGCCAACAAATTAGTGTAGTTTTTCAAGACTATGTTCGTTACAATCTGACAGCTAGGGAAAATATTTGGTTTGGGAATATTAATTTATCACCCCACCAGGATGAAATTATTCAGGCAGCAAGTTCTGCTGGTGCTGATATTGCTATAAACAGATTACCATACGGTTATGACACTACTTTAGGGACACAGTTTGAGAAAGGTGAAGAACTCAGTATTGGCGAATGGCAAAAAGTAGCCATAGCTAGAGCATTTTTACGACAAGCCCAGATTATTATTCTAGATGAACCAACTAGCGCCTTGGATGCCAAAGCGGAATATGAAGTATTTGAACAATTTCGTCAACTGACTCAAGGGAAAACTGCGATTCTAATCAGCCATCGCTTGTCAACTGTCAAAATGGCAGACCGCATTGTTGTTCTTCAACATGGAAGAATCTTAGAAAGTGGTTCCCATGATGAATTGTTACAGTTAGGTGGGACTTATGCCCGCTTGTTTAAGCTTCAAGCACAGAATTATCAATAAATTAACAATTGCAATATGGTAGTTTTAAATAAATCTTTAGTTAATGAATCTGCAATCAAACAGCCAAAAAAAATTGAATTACTTTTGTGCTGTACTCGTACCCAGATGTCGGCGGAATATGCTGAACGCATCCATCATTTAGTTAGTCATAATATTGATTGGGATGAGTTAGTAAAGATTGCCCGACGGCATGGAGTATTGCCCTTACTTTACTGGCAGCTTAAAGATATTTGTCCTGAAGTAGTTCCTACTGATGTGCTGGTTCAATTACGCAATAGTAACTTTGCCAACACCAAAAAAAACTTAAATCTAACTGTTGAGTTACTAAAACTGCTCAAGCTTTTTCAATCAAACAATATTCCTATTATCCCCTTTAAAGGACCCATTCTAGCTATTTCTGTGTATAAACACCTAAGTTTGCGAGAATTTGTAGATCTAGATATTTTAGTTCCCGAAGAGTTTGTTGTCCGAACAGGCGAAATTTTAGCCGATTGTGGCTACCAGCCTCAATTTAACCTAAGTGATGCCCAAAAACAAAAATATATCAGCATAGGCAACGAGCAGATGTTTCGGCATAAAGATAAACAAGTTACTGTAGATTTACACTGGCAGATATTACCAAAATCTTTTAAGGAAAATACCGCGCTGATATGGGCAAGTAACGAACAAGTTAATTTTAGAGGTAATCTACTTCCAACTTTATCTAATGATGTTTTGCTTTTATATCTTTGCGAGCATGGAACTAAACACAGTTGGTCACATTTGAAGTTTATTTGTGATTTAGCCGAATTGATTCGCTGCAACCCGAATTTAAACTGGGATGGGATTTTGGCACAGTCAAATAAAATCGGGAATCAACGGATGCTGTTTTTAGGTCTTTACCTATGTCAAGATTTGTTGGGTACGGTGCTGCCAGAAAACATATCTCAACAAGTAAAGTCAAATCGGGAGGTAGAAAATATAGCACATCAGGTACAAAAACAGTTGTTTTCACCTAGCCAAGAGTCCCTGAATGTTTTCCACCAAAGGAACATTTATTTAAGCACGCTTTCGTTAAAAGATAGACTTGGGTTTTATCTTAGTACCTTAATAACTCCAACACTTATAGAATTGACAATGATACCCCTAACTAATTGGTTGTTCCCTTTATACTATTTAATTCGTCCGATTCGACTGACTCTAAAACACGGCACGCAAAAATTTAAATCTATATTTTTCACAAAATAAACACCCTCACCCCTTCATAGCGAGAGTAGAGAAAGATGACAAATAATAGTCAGCAAATTTCCCTAAGCAATAAAGTAAAACTGCCAGACTCAGTGTTGATGGAGGATATGGCGGGAGAAGCAATTATGTTAGATTTGACGACTGAGCAATACCATGATCTTGATGAAGTGGGAGCAGCGTGCTTGCGTAAGTCCTGTTAAGTTAGAGTTCTTTCTCAAATGTGCTGGGATAATAACACATTTTGCTCTATATATTTAATGATTTTGTCTAGACTTTCTTGGATAGTTTCTTTTGAAGTATAGCAAGTAATATCAGGATTTAACGGTTCTTCATAACAATCATCAATCCCTGTAAAAGAATTGATTTCTCCCAACCGTGCCTTAGCATAAAGCCCTTTAACATCGCGCGATTCACAAACAGATAGCGGTGCATTAATATATACTTCTACAAAGTTTGTAGCCTTCTCCCGAAGCTCATTTCTGACATCTCGATAAGGACTAATAGCAGCAACTATTACAACTATCCCATTCCGGCTGAGGAGATTAGCTACAAAACCAATGCGGCGGATGTTTGTGTTTCGGTCTTCTCTGCTAAAACCTAAACCTTGTGAAAGGTTAGTTCTAACTAGATCACCATCTAAAACTTCTACCAAAAAACCGCGTTCTTTAAGTAAGAATTCTAATCCTTGAGCAAGCGTGGTTTTTCCAGCACCACTAATACCAGTTAGCCATAATATAAGACCTTGATTTTTTACTTGCATTATTTCCCTGTCATTCCTATAATCACCACACAATCAGCACTGGGATTTTAATAAAGCACAAGCACCTAGCAGATGGAAGTCGCGGCTATACAGACAAAACCCGCTTATGCGGGTTTTAAACACTTGATTTGTTGTTAGGTTTAACGCCTGAATGTGACCACAACAAACTAAAATTAGCTGCTACTTTTTGTTTTTCCTATTACCAAAACCTTGAGCTTTTTTCTTGGTTTTACTTTGATTTGAAGTAGATTTGGAGGCGCGATCGCTAACACCACTGCCAGATTTAATTTCCTTGGTTTCAGCCGTTTTCTTATCAGATTTATTACTACTTTGCTGATTTTTCGCGGCTATTGCATCAGGCTCTACAAACTGCTTACCGCAATCTTTGCAAATATACCTTTGCTTATCTTTACGATGACCGTTTTTTCTCAGTTCAGTAGAATTACAAACAGGACATTTAACCTGTGTTTCTTCTTGACTATCGGGGATAGTCGGCTGTACTAAGGACTCTGGAGATGTTACCTCTGGGGAACTAGAATTAAGGTTTTCTAAGTTTGTCTCGGTTCCCTCACTTGGCGATGAAACCTGTTGTGATTCTACAGGCGTAGGTGTCTCTAGTTGAGGCAATTCCTCTGTTTTAGTAGACTGTTCAACTTCTGGAGCCTGAGAGGGTGTTTCTTCCAATACAGAAGTGAATAGCGCGACAGGAGCCGAAGCCGTTGATTCTAAGCTACTATCTGATGTTATTTCGGTAGCATTTTCCTTGTTAGGTACTGTCTCTGGTACAGATGCTTCTGGCTCAGTAGGATGAATCTCGGTTTCATCTGCTGGCGGCGTGTCTGTTGTGAGGGTTTCTGCTGAAGAAGATGGTGTTTGCTCTACATCAAAAGAAGGCGTAGAACTTAAGAGCGTTGGTTCCTGAGACGGTATCTCCTCTTCATACGGTGTTTCTGGCGCTACAACAGGTGCGATCGCAAGGGTTTCCGAACTACTAGGAGATTCAGTCTGAGCGGGTGTGTCCTCGGCTGGAGGCGCATATAAGGCTGCTGTAGGGGTCGGTGCTACCTCCTCTACTTGAGTATCTGTCTCCGGTACAGTAGATGACTGTGTTTCTAGCGCGGGCATTTCCTGTTGGATTTCAGGGGTTTGGGCAGCCACCGAGCTTGAAGCAATTGCTGAAGTAGGACTATCCTCTACCTGAGTATCTTGATCTGAGGCAGGATGCAATGCAACTTTCTGAGCCGCGAGCCAGTTGGGGTCAGGTTGGGGAAGTTTCGGGGCAAAAACTACCTGATTTAATGGCTTAGGGGGAGCCATGCGACTAATGCGATCGCCAATATTCTCAGGAATCGCATAATTTACAGGCATAACGGTTGGTTTTGAGACAGCATCTCGTACCAAAGCCGCAATGTGTTCTGAAGGGTCGGGGGCTGGACCGGGAGCAGGTGTTTCTGTCGTATCAGGTAAAATATTTTTCGATACTGAATTTACCACCACTGCTGGCGGCACAAAATCATGTATTTGTCTGTGATACTCCTGGTTTCGCGCCAGTGGGGGTACAAATCGGATAGCACGAGCTATCCGTCGATAAGATTCTAAATAGTCTGTCACATCTGCGCTCCATGAGACTTATACAACCAAGCTTTTAGTGTCGGTAATATACCAAATTCCCTTTTATAATCAGACAAACACGCCCTGAATGTTAGTTTTCTTAACTAAAAATCGGATTTTTTCTAGGTATGCTCATGATTAAAATGCTGGAAGAGAGTTGAATAAGGTAATTTATCAGATATGTACAATGATGAAGACCTAACCCTACTCGATCCTGATGCTGAACTCGAAAGTCCCCTCGATCAGCTAGAACCAATTGATGCCGAGCCAGAAGCTCCACAGATTGATCCTGAAGCCATGCTAGCACTGTTAGAGAGTGCCGCAACGCCACAAAGGATGCTGGCAGCTAGAGCTTTTTGTGAGTTACAGGATGACCGCGCCATCCCTCGTCTGATTAGCCTGTTGACAGACGCTTGCCCATTAGTGCGGGTGAGCGCAGCTTATGCTTTAGGACGCAACCCCAGTACAACGGCTGTGGAGCAGTTAATTGCTCAACTCAACCGTGACTGGAATGGCTATGTCCGCAAAGGTGTTGTCTGGGCTTTAGGTAACTGTCGCGATCGCCGTTCTTTAACTCCCCTAACTCACGCCCTCAAAACTGATATCTCTGCGGTACGCCTTTGGGCTGCTAGTTCTCTAGCTCAAATGGCTGATTTAGGATATGAAGCTGTTGTTGCCTCAATTCCACCTTTAATTGAAGCGTTAGTGCAAGATCCTGTTGCTGGTGTCCGTAGTAATTGTGCCTGGTCGATTGGACAATTATGCCGAGAATTACCTTCAAATGTTGTTTATGCGACTGCTGTTGATGCCCTGATTCAAGTATTAGAAGAAGATCAAGATCTCGGTGTTCGTGAAGATGCTAAAGCAGCACTATTAAAATTAGGTGATGCTCGTGGTTTACAGGCAATTGAAGCGTTAGAAATAGAAGAAATTAGTTAAATTGTGAGGGAAATAAAGATATTATTAATAATTTTATTTATGTGCCTTCATAAAATTAATAACCCGTTTTAATTAGCTGAAAGTCTTGTTTCAAGGCTTTCAGACTAATGAAAACTGATTACTGAGCGTTTAAACTAGCTTTAGCTTCTTGAGCGACTTGCTCTACACTGTCATTGGCTAAAGTTTCTATCGTTGAGCGAGCATCTGTACCACCCAATCTGCCCAGTGCTTGTACTACACGGTAGCGCACTTGCCAATCGGGATTTGTCGCGTAGGGAACTAATAACGGAACTGCACGGGCATCTCCTAGTTCACCAAAAGAACCGATCGCGGCTGTTTTTACTAGCTCAATGTTAGAACTTAACGCTTCGGTTAATAAATCAAAAGCGCGGGGATCTCCTAATTCTCCCAAGGCGGCAATAATACTGAATTGGATCAGCCACTCAGAAGTACTGTGGTAAAGGTTTTGTAAGTCCTCAAAGGCTTCTGTTAGCTTGAGTGCGCCTAAAGAATCCGCCGCCGCCGCTTGCACATCGGGTTCGGAGTCGTTGATCAGGCGATCGCGCAACATTGTTAACGTCGCTGGTAAATCCTGATCTCCTAGCGTGTCCAACTTACTAACTGCTGTATAACGTACACGAGCATTGCTATCATTAATAGCTACTTGGACTAACTCAAATGCTGCTGCTGGTTCTATTTCGAGTAATTGGTTAACGCCACGCAAGCGATCGCCAAGATCTTCAGAACTTAACAATTGTTTAACAGATTCAGGTGTATTGCTCATTTAAATCCAATTAATCTCAAAACACTTAATTTTACTCTGTAGCCATTGTCCGAATAATATCTCCACGAGTGAGAATACCCAGGACTTTGCCAGTATCGTCAACTACAGGTAAACGCCTGATATGTTTTTCGTGCATTAGCTTGGCTGCTTCTTGCAATGGTTTTTCTGGATCAATAGTGATCGCCTCAGTTGTCATTACTTCCCCAACTGTTTGCCCTAAAGCTTTGTGCAAGTCTCGCTCATAGGTAGCTGGGTTTTGCAAATAAATCACACTATCGAGAAACATAATATAAGCAGGCGGAGTTACTCCTGTTTCCTGCCACATCAAATCTGTTTCTGAAATCACACCCACTAATTTGCCCGCATCATCCACTACTGGCAAACCTGTAATGCGGCGTTCTGCTAAAATTTGAATCGCTTGATTTAGTGGTGTCTGGGGTTGAACCGTAATGACCTCACGGCTCATCACATCAGCAACGGTTTTAGTCATGCTTTAGGATTTTTTGTCTACTTACTTTCATTGTAGAAAATAGTGAAAACAAAAAGTTATTAGTGTTAAGTTTTAAATTGTAAATTGAAGAATATTCATAAATGCTTACATTGTAGTTTCCTGCTCAAGGTAGATGTCAATTAATTGACTGACAATAAGCTTTCAGGATGTTTATACAATTAGCGATCGCACCTAAATGAGCAATCTCAAAACCATGAGTATTTTGTGTGGGAAATGCCAAGCAAGCTGCACGCGCCACATGACCAAACTTCATCGCAATTGAAGCATCACTACCAAATTGACTCAATATTGCTATTTGTAAAGGTATATCCGCATCTTTTGCTGCTGCTCTTATCTCACTGTTGAGGTGTTCATCATAGATACCATAAGCATCTTGAACAAGTAGCACAGGCGCTACACCATCTTCAATCGGATATTCAGAAGATAACGGGCATATTTCCAGCGCAATTAACGCTTCTAAACGTTGATTTTGAGTAAAATATAAAGCACCAATTGCGCCAACTTCTTCCTTTGCTGAAGCTACTAAATAAACATCAATGGGTGGTGTTTTAAGTTGTTGAGCTAAAGCTAATAAAATAGTTACAGATGCCTTATTATCGAGAGTATAACTAGCAATATAATCTTTAAGTCGGATAGGTTTTTTGCGATGTTTACCAACAACCATCCGAGTCCCTGCTCTAATTCCCGCTTCTGCTAATTCTGCTGTAGTACATTTAGTTTCTATCCAAGCATCTTCCCAACGCACAGGCTGATCTTCCTGTTGAGATTTATGGGCAGATTCGTGAGAAACATGGCGGGAACCAAATGATAAAATACCAGAAATTGTTTGATTATCTCCCAACAAATCTACTACACCCTCACCATAAACCCAAGGAAACGAACCGCCAAGTCTGCGGACTTCAACTCGTCCTCGATCGCCTACAGTTTTAACAATTGCGCCAATTTCATCTTTATGGGCGGTAATGGCGATCGCTCTTGTCGCATCTTTACCTGAAATTTTGGCGATCGCATTTCCGGCTGCATCTATCCACGCTTCTACTCCCAATTCAGCAAAGTTACTAATAATTAAGCGATCCACTTCCCCTTCAACGCCGCTAGGAGAGTGATGCAGTACTAATTTTTCAATCGTATTGAATAGGCGATCGTAGTCAAATGTAGGCATAATTTAAATTAATTATTATTACTAATTAGTAGAACTTGATGATTCAGGTTCAGGCGTAGCTGATGCTTCAATTGGTTGATTTTTGAGTTCTAATGCTTCTTGTGCAGATATTCCTTCACCCTGATCACCAAAGTACCAAATTGCGGCTGCTGCTTCCGCACGGGTGACAGGTTTTTTCGGCTGAAATAGGGCTGTATAACCAAACACACGACGGATATTTGATTGATCGCTATTTTGGAAATCTGCCAAAACTGCTTTTAAAGCTTTTGGTTCAATTTTAGCTGCATCTTGGAAGCCCCAAGTTTGTTTTACTGCATCAATAGAAGCAGATGGTAAAGCTTCACGAATATCTAAAGGTACTTTCCACAAAATCAAATTTTCTCTAATCAGAGACGCATTAGGACGAAATAATACTGCTGTAGAATCACCGCTTAAACGGCTAGAAATTAATCCCGCTTCTGCTAACCCTTGAATTGCTGGAAAATCAGGATCACTTTTAGCAACATCTTGAAAAGCAGGTTGCGTATCTCTGGATGCTAGACGAATTTGTTTACCAGGACTATTCGTATAAATTTGATTATTAGCATTAACCAACCAGCGAACATATTCACGGCGAGTAATAATTTTGTTGGGTTCAAATACAGCACTATTAGCTGATTTACTCTGAGATTTACCTGCAACTACACCCAAAGCAGCTAAATCTTGCACATATTGACGTAATTGTGTTGGTGCTTTGTTAAGATCAGTGAAAACTATTGTTTGCTCAAGTGTTGGCTGTTTTTCGCTAGAAGTATCCGTTGCAGGTGTAGATACATTTGATGATAAAACTGGACCAATAAATTTGGGATCAATTGGTTGGGGAACTGCTGCTGTGTCAAGATTGCGAGTGTACTCAAGGATAAATTCTGTCACCCTGGCAGATTTGTTGCTGGTAAATGGTTGATTAGAAGAGGGGGTTTGTGAATCAGTACTGCTAGGATTAAATGACAGTTTTACTTGCACGTTATTACGACGCGCTACTAAGGTATCAGTATTGCTCTTGGAATCTGGCTGATTGACAATTTGCCAGCTATCAGACTGGAATTGTTTTTGATAAAAGCTTTGTACTAAATTACTAGGATCTTGAGTCGTCCAAACTGTTTGCTTTTCTGAATCATTTGAAGTTGTGGGTTTCACATCTTGTAATTCGGCTGTTGGATACAGGGGAATTTCGGCGGGAA
This sequence comes from Crinalium sp., assembly GCA_049646245.1. Lineage (GTDB taxonomy): Bacteria > Cyanobacteriota > Cyanobacteriia > Cyanobacteriales > PCC-9333 > Crinalium. The sequence continues at coordinate 13,926 of JBARVL010000023.1, forward strand.
AGTCACTCGGCAGTTTTGCCGTTATTTGGTTGTCATCAGTGTTTGGTGACGGTGTGCCAAAAGTAATTGGGTTATTTTTTAGCCTAGAGTCTGCTGCCAAAGACTGTTCCAGTGCCTTACTGTTATAGCTATTGGCACAAGCTGTCAATGACAGTAGTAGGGCGATCGAACTGGTAAGTCTAAATTGAGATTTATTAAGCACCACTACTAACTAGAAAACGATCCTTACCTTTTTACGCTAACGCAGTTGGTAAGTAGCTGGGTGAAAATAAACGCTTTTTATGGAGGCTGGTCATTGATAATTGATCAATAATCAATGTCTAATGGGAAAAATGTTGCCCAAGGTGTGACAAACTAGAGATTTGAAACGTCCCAATACCTTCTATGGCATCTGAGGAAAAAGATTTAGCAGCAACGACAGAGGCTAGAGAATTTGTAGCTTCTCCACCAGAGCAACAAAACTATAAAACTAATCAAATACTTGATTCCAGTGAGCCTATTGTTGAATTTAAAAGTGATTTATCGGTTCAGCCGCCTGTGCCGGGTGGACATACAACTAAAACTCCTTTATTAACCAGAATATGGCAAAGTTGGGGAGAAAATCTGCAGATTTTGCTGATAGCTTTAGTTTTAGCACTATTCATCCGCACATTTGTTGCAGAACCTCGCTTTATTCCTTCGGATTCAATGCTACCTACTTTACAGGTGGGCGATCGCTTGGTGGTAGAAAAAGTTTCTTACCGTTTTCATAGTCCCTATACTGGGGATATTGTGGTGTTTGATCCACCATCACAGTTACAAGTTCAGGGATATGCCAAAAATCAAGCTTTTATCAAACGTATAATTGCTACCCAAGGTCAAACTATACAAGTTAAAAACGGCAAAGTTTACCTAAATGACAACCCCCTAAAGGAAGATTACATCGCAGAACCTCCAGAATATGAGTTAGGAAAAATTCAAGTACCATTAGGGCAAGTGTTTGTGATGGGAGATAACCGCAATAATAGCAATGACTCCCATGTTTGGGGATTTTTACCTAAAGAGAATATTATTGGTCGTGCCTTTTTCCGATTTTGGCCGACCGATCGCATGGGAAGTATTTGAATTACCTGATGCCATAAATGCCAAATCTTTTTTCCCGTTCTCAATTACTACCTGGAACACGCTCAATTTGCGCGTAACCACTAAAAATTAACTTATTTCCCTGAGTTTCCAAGCGGTTGATCCTCAACATCACCCCATCAAGATCAAAACGATCTAAATCAACCATATTATCCAAAATTTCAGCCAAAGCAACCGATAACTTCTGAGAAATATCCCGTACAGACTCAGGCACAGCATCAGCTTCAAACTGAGGTTTTTTAAACGAAATCCGCCGCCGTCTTTCTACATCTAAAGTAGCAGTCATGCTAATTGGCACAACTCCATACTCTGCTAGTTCAGTTTGAGCAGCAATGCGTAACTGATTATTTGGTAACAACTGCACTTGAACATCTGTAAAAGAAACAGGTTCACCGCCAGATAAATCTGTTAAAGCGGGTTGATCGAGATTTTGCAGACGCTTTGTTACCAATTCTGCTTTGAAAGATTTGTTTAAATCTGCTTCCGATAAAATCACCTGTGCAACAGCTTGAGTAGGTTGCTTGAGGGAAAGCTGACCTTTTAGCACTGAGCTAAAGTCGAGAGCAACGGCATCTGTCTCAAATGACATCTCCTCAACTCCAAAGTCACGCTTAATTACTAAACCGCGACCACTCATTTTAAAGCTATCAATGCTGCCCTGTAGCAACTTGCTAGAAGGGAAGCAACGAACATTCACCTCTACCGACTCACTCTGGGTAAACAGGTGGCGAATGGTCTTGCTGGCAACGGTGTTAAGCATACGCTCTCCCCAATCGCCACCAGAGTTATCATTTAAACCAGTGATGCCACCAAACATACCGTTTTGCGTCCACGAGAGTTCTTCATACTTTGTAACAAAAATACAAATAACTTTGCAATCTGTCACTAGGATCTACTTTAGTTGCAAAAGTCTTTGCAGATTTAGCTTAAAGGCAATCAACTACCTTTGGTATACAATTATCTAAACAATACGATTAGTTACTGCAAACTCAACAAGTATTGACAATTCTTGATCCTGGGCGTGGGTTTAAGTAATTTGGAAGTGAAAAAAATATCAAACCATAATTCTTTTTCTGCCTTTGGACGGAAATGGTGGGTTACAGTACGGAAAGTTAATTATTTGGTTATGGTGTGGCGATCGCCCGTACATAACCCACCTTAAGGTAGATGATATTTTACTTTAATTTCTCCTAGCTTTCACAAAATCGACAATACCCAGGAACGTAGCAGAGAATTAACTTGCTCTGGCACTTCATCATGGGGACAATGACCCGCGCGGAGGTAATGTTCTGTAAGTTGAGGATAAAACTCACGAAACTTTGCTCCCCTTTCTTTAGCATTCATCCAGGGATCTGCTTCTCCCCACAATAGCAACAACGGACAAGTTAGTTGCTTAAGCAACACATCGACATTTTCCCCCTGCGGACTGCTAAAGACAGAAGCAAACACCCTTGGCGCACCTGGATCACAAGAAGGTTGATAAATTTCTTCTACCAGTTGGTCTGTAACAGCACTTTTATCCAGGTAAACTTTTTCTAGAGTTTGCCGAATCAGAGAGCGTTGCCGCACATACTGAAATAATAGATAACTTGCCCAAGGTTGCCGAAAGAGCGATCGCGTTGTCTCACTAAAAAACTTCTTCGTGGGATTTGGTTCTGTCGGCACTTTAGCATTAGTGAATGGTCCAGCACTATTGAGTAATACTAAACCCACAGCAGCATCAGGACGTTGAGCAGCTACACACAACCCTGAATAACCCCCCAAAGAGTTGCCAGCTAATACTACTGGCTGACCAATAACATTACTTATAAAATCGTATAGCTGATCGCGCCATAAATCTCCGCCATACTGCCACTCAGGTTTAGCAGAACGTCCAAACCCTAATAAATCAATTGCCCACACTTCAAAATCATCACTCAGACCGGAGATATTTTTGCGCCAGTGGTCTGTAGACGCTCCAAACCCATGAATCAAGAGTAAAGGAGGCTTCCCTGGCTCACGTTTTCCAGCTTTGACGTAATAGATCGATTGCTCACGCCACTGCCAATAAGTACCTGGAATCGGGGCGGTGGCAGTTGCTTGGCTGTACTGCATGGTTGTAAGAAATGTTAAGTAAAGTTAACTTTTTGATCTTAGCTTTTCCAAAAAAATCTTGTAATGCCAAACTATGCTAAAATTTTGTCTATATAACTAGAAATCTGTGTAATTAACTGATTAAGAGAGTAGAGCCGTGTCTGTTGAGACTATTCAAAAGCCTTCAACATCCCGTAAAATCGCACCACGTTATCGCGTTTTGCTGCATAACGACGACTTCAATCCAATGGAGTACGTTGTGCAGGTATTAATAACAACTGTGCCTAATTTGACGCAACCTCAAGCTGTCAACATTATGATGGAAGCTCATAATAGTGGTACTGCTTTAGTAATTACCTGCGCCCTAGAACACGCGGAGTTTTACTGTGAAACCTTGAATAATCACGGTTTAACTAGCACAATTGAACCTGACGAGTAACTAAGAATTCTTGAAAATTAATTTAATTAGTGTAGCTCAATACCCTGCCCCTATTAGGCTGGGTATATTTTTATTAATTTTAGCGATATTGTGGCTGCCGAGAGCCGCGCTAATTTATTTATTAGTTGGTCTTTCTGGTAACGGTGATAGTCCTGGTGTCCGCAACTTGTTGACTATCCTGACAATGGCGCTGTTGTTTGCCGATTTCTTGTTTTTACTGAGGATTTGGGGAGAAAACGTTTATCGACAACCACAACTACTCAAAAAATATGGAGTAACAGCGCAGCCACAAAACAATTTAGATTTAGTTAAAGGTTTGAGTCTTGGTGTCGTAATCACCTTTACTTTATTTGGTTTAGAAGGTTTGCTAGGTTGGGTAGTTTGGCAAAGTCCTACTATGTTTTTACCACAGCTAATCTTAGAAGGTTTATTGAGCGCCTTGGGAGTTGGTTTTGCAGAGGAGTTAGTATTTCGGGGTTGGTTGCTAGATGAGTTGCAAAGAGATTACCGCCCAAATATAAGCCTTTGGATAGATGCTTTGATTTTTGCTATATCGCATTTTATCAAGCCAATATCAGAAATTATTCGCACGTTTCCACAATTTCCGGCGCTGTTACTTTTGGGTTTAACTTTAGTGTGGGCAAAGCGTGGTAGCAAAGGGCGTTTGGGTATTTCTATTGGTTTGCACGCGGGGTTAGTGTGGGGCTACTACATGATTAATGTAGGGCAAATGGTGCAATATTCTGGCGCGGTTCCTGAGTGGATTACTGGAGTTGATAAAAATCCTTTGGCTGGAGTAATGGGGTTGGGGTTTTTAAGTGCGATCGCGCTGGTGATGAGGAAGCGATCGCTTAAATATCACAATTATTATTAACAGCTATTCGGCAACTCAACATTAGCACCTCATTTGAATAAATTTATTTTCGCAAGGCTTGATTACCGGAAATTAAGCCAATTGTTTTGAATCCATCTGTATAATCAAACTTGGAGCCAACAATTATGAAATCTAAATTTTTGCTCTTATCTATTTTATCAACTGTGGCTGTTTCAGGAGTGTTACCTGTAATTAATCATATTCCTGGCATCGAAGTTAGTTCAGCCCAAGCAGCGACAAGATTTAAAACATATACATCACCTAAGCTATTTTCAATTAGATATCCTTCTGGTTGGTCTGTTGATTCTTCTAATAAAGAATATGTAATAATTACAAATTACAAACCGCAAACAGGCGGAGGTAAAGCTCCTGCTAGTTATATCAAAAATGACATCTCCTTTGTTGATAGCTCTTTTAATACTGCCATTAATCAACAAGTTGCCAACTTTAAACAAAATGGCGCTAAAATCACTAAAACACAAAGCCTAACAATCAATGGGAAATCCGCATATAGATTGTGGGTTAATAATTCTGGATTTGCTTTTCCTAATAGTATCGTCACTTTGGTGCGTTACAAAAACAATAAAACGGC
>JBARVL010000024.1:0-2533 GCA_049646245.1 Crinalium sp.
CTAAAGTTCCTGTAGTTGCGATCGCTATGCCTGGTAAAGTTTATGAAAAGACTTTATCTAATGCTCAAGAAGCTAAGGCAAGAGATTCTCGCTTGATTGGTGTTACTGCAATGGACGATCAGGAAGCGGCAGAAACTTTTGATGAGTTGTTACCAGTACCACAAGTTAATGAATTACTTTCTCCGGTTTTAACTGTAATTCCTTTACAATTGTTGTCTTATCATATTGCTGCGCGTCGCGGTTTGGATGTTGACCAGCCAAGGAACCTTGCAAAATCGGTAACGGTGGAATAATAAACATCTCCAGAAATTAAAGGTGCGTTATTTAGAACCCATGTAGAGACGTAGTATACTACGTCTCTACATTATAACCTTCAGGAATTTGCTGATTAATAATTAACAATTCTGGAATCATTACCCTTAACTTTTCCGTCAAGCTTTCTAAACTATTAGCTTCAGTTGCTAATCCAAAAATATCATCACTTGTCGCTACCCATACTTCTGCTTCTTCATCCCAAAATGTTTCAATTTTATAATTAATTTTATTCATTTTTACTTCTTAAGGTCGCAGTCCAAATTAGCGAGTGCTTACAATTTTAACAAATCGTTTTTACAATAGCGATCGCCCGATCATTAAATGGCTTTTATGCTTCAGGGTGAGTATACTTAGGTATAGCGATAGTTAAACTAATCTCTCTGTGAGATAGGGTAGGTATGACTGAACTACTTGAACAGGCAATCACCCAATTGAAGAATTTGCCTGTCGATGAACAGAATGCGATCGCTGCTCGTCTTCTCGCCGAGATGCAAGATGAGCAGGGATGGAAAGTGAGGTTTGAAGCTACAACCGATGAACACTGGGATCGGCTGGCTGAGATGGTAAGGCAGGAAATTGTTGCTGGCGACGTTTATCCTCTAGCTGAGGTTTTTCCCCCTCAGCCATGAAGTCAAGCGTTACTAAAGCATTTCGCAAGAAACTTGATAATCTTCCTGCATCTGTTCAAGAGCAAGCTGCTAAAGCTTATGCTCTTTGGCGTTCAGATCCCTACCACAATAGCCTCCAGTTCAAACAAGTCAGCCCGCGTCAACCAATATATTCGGCTCGTGTCAGTTTAGATTATCGTGTTCTTGGTTTGCTTTATTAGATGATATTTCGACAACTTTAATTTCTTCTTCTGTCAAACCATAAAGTTGATAAACAAGTTGATTTATCTCTGTTTCCAACGTAGTTGTATCAGCGTTTGGATCAGATTTTTTAGCCGTAAGGATTTGATCAACAAGTGAAGTAATGAGTTTTACTTGTTGTTGATGTGCTTTAGGAATTGGGATTTGTCCCAAATATTTCCAAATCAATTGAAATCCATTTTGAATGGGGGTACAGTATTTTGAAATAAGCCACCAGCCCATTTTTGAATTAAGAATTGCTAATAAAACTTTATCTGCTTTAGAAATAATCCACATAGAATTATTACAGTAAAGCTTTTGCTCATCATAAATAAAACATGGTTTTACCTGAAACTGTTGGTACATTATTTTAGGCTTTTCAAATTCTTGATAATAATCTGAAGCCCATCTTTGCATAGCGTACCACTCATATCTTATCCCTGTTTCTGCTGAATTTCTTCGTTCAAGTTTTTCTTTATAACCCAATAAATGGTTGTAAATAGCAGGATAGTCTTTCTTGAATGCTGACTCAGCTTCAATAAATGTTATTTTTCTATTAGGTTTTATTTCTAAAGGAAAGTGCCAGGGTATAAACAAAATGTACTTTTCGATATTGGGTGTCAAATATTTTTTAATATCCCGACCTTGCAATATTGGCTTAATAACTTCTTTGCTTTGAGAATTTTGGTTGATCAATTCAAGCCTTTTATGATTATCAATCAAAAATGCCTCAGTTAAACCTGTTTTGATTCCATAGTGAGCTTCCCCATCAATATATTCAGCTAGTGAAACACATTTGTTTTTTATTTTTGAAAGTAATTTTTGATCGCCATCAGAAGAAATCACCCAAGTTTCATCATTTAAGGCTTTAACTGTTATTTCATTAGAGATACTTTCTATATACGTGGCAAATCCATTACTGTAGTTAAGTGTTTTCACAGCAGCAGAAATAAAATTAGCATTGTTCCTCTGTTTTGAAGCATTAAGGATACAAGGATAAGTAGTTGCTTCTTCAAATACTTGTACATCCCCCAAATCAATAATGGCTCGCAAGTGATTTTCTAATAAAAAGGTTCTTAAGGCTTTTCCATAACCTGCTTGCATCCATTTATTAGGCATGATATAACAAAATTGACCTGTGTGTTTTAGGATTTCAAATCCCTTTTCAACAAAAAATACATACAAGTCAGCAGTTCCCGAATAGGTGACAAAATTAGTCTGCAAATAAGGTTTTTGGTCTTTAATTTCTTCCTGCCTAATATAAGGAGGATTCCCAATTACGACATCAAACCCTACAAAATCACCCTCATCATTCAATACTTCAGGAAACTCAAACCGCCATTCCAGCGCATTTTCATAAATCTTACCGC
>JBARVL010000025.1:0-9203 GCA_049646245.1 Crinalium sp.
TTTCCCGTCTTGATATCCCACACTTTGATAGTATTATCCAAACTGCCACTGATAATTGTTTGATTATCTAAACTGATAACTACAGAATTAGCAAAGTATGAATGCCCTTGTAGAGTATGCAGCAAATTTCCTGTTTTGATATCCCATACCTTAATAGTTTTGTCATTACTGCTACTGACAATTTGACTATCTGGGCTGATAGCTATAGAACAAACACTTTCTGAATGCCCATTTATGGTATAAAGGCAGGTCAAAAATTCCCAAGGATGTACCTGTTTTAACGCCCGTTGAATTTTCGGTTCTGTCTTTTCCTTGAGTAATAAATAGGCACAGTCCTGTACTTCTTCAGAAGAGTTTTTTAAAGCCTGAATTACTAAATCTATCCCTGTTTCCCCATAATTCAAGGCATCTTTAACAGCACTCACCCTTACTTCTATAGACGCGATCGCCAAACGACTTTTAACGCCATCAAGTCCTCCCAGCACCACCCCTGATGAGGGAGTAGCAGCACTGCCACCAAGCACTACATCGTATTCTCTAGGCTGTTGGGGCTTCTCTGGCATCACACCTTTCCCTCTGGTATTCTTTGCCGTCCTGTACCTGTCGCAGGATTCTCAAGGAAATTAGGATTTTGTAGGGGTAGCGCCCCCGTGCCTACCCCGCACCAGTATCGGGGCAACCACGGGGGGATTGCCCCTACAAAAAATTGGGGCATCGGGGCAACCACGGGGGGATTGCCCCTACAAAAAATGAAACAGCCCTGCCTTATTAAGGGGGGGAAAATTCAAAGTCCCCCTTCTTAAGGGGGATTTAGGGGGATCTCTAGGTTGCTATTAGATATACTCAATTCTCACTTACTAAAACCACGTAAAACACTAAATATATTAGAAAAATCATCTGTCCAAAGTGGTGCATTTAAACTTCTTGGAATTGGTTGCCAGCGCGAGTCTTTGACAAGCTTACCAAAATCATTTTGCTGACGCGCTAGTATTACCCAATGAGAAGAAGATTTACCCATTTCTTTCTCTGCGGGCGAGATATTCAATTGTAATTGTCTGAGGGTAGACAAACCTAAATTTTCCGCCAAAGCGCCTAATACAGGTTCTAAACTTAGATAACGATTAGAAATATTGATTACGATTAAACCTTGGGGTGCTAACTTACTTAAATAAAGCTGGATGGCTTCTTTAGTAATTAAATGAACTGGTACTGCATCAGAACTAAAAGCATCCATAAAAATTAAATTATACTGATTATTAGGGGCATCAGATACTTGTAGGCGTGCATCTCCTAATACGACTGAAAACTGCGCTTTTGAATCTTGTAAAAAGGTAAAATAATTGGGATCACGAGCTATTTTTTCAACCTTCGGATCGATTTCGTAAAAAGTCCACTGTTGTCCTGGTTCTGAATAGGCGGCTAAAGTGCCAATACCTAACCCTAAAACAGCAACCTTAGAAATACTTTTATTAGTAGCAGTATTATCTTTAAAAGATTGGAATAATTGCCCAACTGGGCTATTAGGATGAAAATAAGTTAATGGTTCGTCGCGACGATTAGGCTCTAAGCTTTGTTTGCCATGTAAGATAGTGCCATGTAACAGGCTATTAAAATTTCTTTGCCTGTCGTGTAAAACACGATATACACCAAAAAAGCTGCGCTCAGTATCGAGAATACCACCAATATATCCGATATAAAACTGCCCAATTAATAAAATTAATGATAAGCTTACTACCAGTCGAACAGGATGGAGTTTAAAGGCATAAAATATTCCACCAAAAATAGTGCAAGTAATTAATATTCCTGGTAAGTTGGTAATAAATAATTTTGGATACCAACCTACTATTAAAGTACCGAGTAGCAAGCCTATACTGATGGGTAAAGTTTGACGCAATTTTAAATATGGCTCTGCTGGAGATTTAATTAATAATTCAGGATTGCTGTTATTATTTCCACTGTTGTAAAAGGTGGTTCTCAGTAGTAGTAGGCTGAAAACCATAACTATTGGGTATTCTAGGACTGATTTAAATAGTAAAGGTGCTGCGATCGCATTAAATAACCCTCCCAATACTCCACCAACTGAAATCCACAGGTAATAAGTAGTTAAATACTTAGTATTAGGACGACTTTGAGCTAATTCGCCGTGAAAAACACAACCTATAATTAAGAAGCCGATTAGATGAAATGGTAGCCATAACCACATCGGTTTCATAACTTGAAGTAAAAATACAATTACTTGCGCCGTTATCCATAAAGGTAGAAGCCCTACTAAAGTTTGATAGGGTATTTTAATAGCAGGGGAAAAAGCTAAAATAAATGTCAACAAATAAATAGCTAATGGTACAGCCCATAAAAGCGGGATAGCTGCAATGTCTGTAGTGATATAAGTAGTAACTCCTAACAGTAAGCTTGAGGGTAAGAAAGATAGAACTACCCACTGTGCTTGCTGTTGAATGGTTGGAGGCGTAGGGGTAGAACCCCACCCCCCAGCCCCCTCCCCGTTAACAGGGAGGGGGGGATTAAGAGTGTTATTATCTGGTTGTAAGATATTACGTTTGTTGTTAATATCTGTGCTATTTTCGCTTGTAGTTTCTTTTGCGTTAGGAAATTTCCACAAGCAAACTGCACAACCAAATATTAATAAAATCAGCAAAGCATAACCTATAGCCCATAACCAACTTTGCTGGGTAAGGGTAAAATTAGGCTCAATTAAGATGGGGTAGCTTAATACTCCTAAAATACTGCCTAAGTTACTAGCTGCATAAAGAAAATATGGATCGTTGCTATCTGGATGACTGGTGTTAGCAAACCATTTTTGGACTAAAGGCGCACTGGTAGAAACTACAAAGAAAGGTAAACCAACAGCTAATACTAATAATGCTAGTAACCAGATGATCGGATTACTATTCTGAGGAGGAATGATATTTTTACTAACTGTGATGGGTAAAAATGCGATCGCACTTAAAAGTAAAAAGCTATGAATTATGGCTTGACGGCGTGTACCCCACCAGCGCGTGGTGAGATGGGAGTATCCATAACCGAGTAATAATGTAGTTTGAAAGAAGAATAAGCAGGTATTCCAGACTGAAGGCGATCCACCTAATAAAGGTAGAATCATTTTGGCTACCATCAGTTGTACCCAAAAGAGTAGAAATGCACTGATAAATAGTGTGAAGGAGAACAGAATTAGCACCCGATGTGTCCTCTAATGTGCGATCGCTAGATAACTACTTCCTTCACTCTATAAAATAGTGGTTCTTCTAAGCTATGCAGATACGCTCTTTGCTGTTGTCCAGTTGCGATAATTTTGGCGACGAGTGTGGGATGATGTTCAAAGTAAAATTGCTGTCTCGAAAATAACTGTCCGACCAAATTCAAAGACTGATGATCTTGACAGTTAAGGATCAGATTAACAAAAGAGTCCGCTTTTTGCTGAATATCTACCCAGTTTGCTAAACGTTTTTGTTGTTCCTGCAAAGCTTGCTCAAAAAGCTCTTTAGCTGCAAGGGAAATTTTGCCACGTTTCCAAGCAGTTTCAATCCATTTTTGCAATTTTAACTGTTTTGCTGCATCCCAACAGCTTTTAATAGCTTCTACTAACAACTCAATAGCGCGGCTTAACTTCCAGTAGCTAACAAACCTACCGCCTTTGCCACTAATACTAACAACCAATCTGCCCTTATAGTCGCGCCAACCGATAATTAGCTGTTGCGTACATCCCACGATGGGAGCAATTTCGGCGCAGGTTAAAGCTTTTTTCAGTTGTGCTAAGTCAATCACTTCTGACCAAGTTAACTTGGTTGTCATAGCAAATTGCTCCCGATCAATAGTTGCAAGCTAGATGGAATTACTATAATTTAGCTCCCTAGTATTAATATAACATACTTGTAGCAAACGTGCGTCAAATGTAAACAATAAATGTGTTAACTTGCCAAAATAGATGGGTTAACTTGCATTGTGAGAACCAGCTTGAATTTAGAAACACCCAAACAATTCACTAATGCTGGGTTAGCGCGACTAGGGCAGATATTACGGGAAGCCAGAGAACGCATTGGTAGGGAAATTTATGGCGATCCAAATTTATCCCAAGAGCGTTTTGCTAACTATATTAACGAGCAGTTTGGGTTAAATGTGATGAATAAGCACACATTGAGCCGATTAGAAAACGGTTGGCTCAAACGACCTCAACCTGACACGATTAGGTTTATAGCACCGTTTACCTGGAATGATGAAGAACAAAGAGCTTGGTTATGGTATGAGTTAATTGATTTAGCGATGGATGTCATTCCGATGGAAAATAGTAAAGTTAAAACTCGCAAATAGTTACGAATTTTAGTGGACTATGATTTTCTCTAAAGATTATGCAAAGATTTGTAACGCTTGACCTTGACAGTTTGAAGCAAATAAAGGAAGAGCCTAAGCGTATCTCTTTAAGTAAACAGCAAGCGAAAAATTTAAGTGATGTAATTGTAGCAGTATTACAAGTACGCAACTTGTCTGGTCGGCAGTTGGCTCAAATGGCTGGAATTACTAAAGATACATTCAGCAGATTAAAACGAGGCGATACCTTAGAACCTGAACGTACTACTTTAGAAAAGTTAGCTCCTTATTTGTTCCATGTTGTTAGTTTGGAAGGTAGAAAAATTACGCTGGATACTTCTGAAACTTACGAGGGTAACATTGAGAATTTAATCTTACTAATTCGAGATGACAGTTAGAGCTTTTTTGGTGGCGAAAAAGTGATGATTTTGTCATCATCTCTAAATTTCCACCCTACTTGTAGCAAGCGTGCGACAAAGTTAAACAATAAATGTGTTAACTTGTCAAATTTGACAATATGAGCCAGGGTGCGATCGCATCCATAATCTAATATAGATGGCAAATTAACTCAGATGCCCGCAGGCTAAAGTATTAGGAAAATATTGGTAATTTTTGTCGTGCTTAAAATATAGATTCTTACTTTTCAGCAACTATATTTAGGCTAATCAAGGTATCTAAAAACCGCAGACTGCTACAATCATTAAATAAATCAAATTCTTCAACTTCTAGGTACTGTGTAAAACCTACTTCTTTTAAAAAACGAGCTAAAATATCTACATCAAAACCTACTTTGTGAACATCATATATATTCACTTGCCCACCAAATAGCACTCGCATCAAATCAAAACGATCTGAAGGTGGTAAATTTGGGGTTAAATAAAGCGAACATATAGTTTTCAGGTTGGGTACACTTATGAAAAGATGCCCTCCTGGTTGTAGCACTCGATGCCACTCTTTTAAGGTATTTATAATCTCATTATCCAAGTTGTAGTAGAAATGTTCTAGTATATGACTGGCATAAATAGCCTCAACAGAATTACTTTCAAATAAACTTAAATTGGAAGCATCCATGACATAATCAACTTCAGGACGAGGCTCAATATCTACAATTTTCCAATCTGGATGAGGTTCTTTACCTCCAAGGTGAAGTCTTAAAGGTTCCATAGTTGTTGTTATTGAGCTTGATGCGATCGCCATTAGTATAATTTTAGATAACAAGTCATGTTTTAATATAGCAGTTAGCTTTTCTCTAACCCCCCAAAAGACATAAAACAGAATGCGATCGCGCTATCTTCTATTATGTATCCAGTTGAATCATACCTCGACACTCTCCAAAACCGATCCTGGCAAAACCTTTTTTCTCACAATACCCACGCAGAATAACTTCATCACCATCTGCTAAAAACGATCGCACTTCACCTGTTGGTAATTCCACAGTATTAGAACCACCTTGAGTTATTTCCAGCAAACATCCACGCGCCCCTGCTGACTCACCGGAAACTGTTCCACTGGCTAATAAATCTCCAGCACGTAAGTTACAACCATTACTGGTATGATGGGTGAGCATCTGCGCTATTGTCCAATACATTTGTTTAAAAGATCCACGACTTAAGCGCAAAGGTTGTATCCCTTGTTCGCGCATTTGTGCTGAACTTAAGAAAACTTCTAAAGTAATGTCTATTCCCCCTAGTTGGTTATTATCTGAGGAGGAAAGATAAGGTAGTGGTAAAGGATCTCCCTCAGCACGTTTAAAAGCTGGACAGCGAAAAGGTGCTAAAGCATCTTTAGTAACTACCCAAGGAGAAATGCTTGTGGCAAAACTTTTAGCTAAAAAAGGACCAAGTGGTTGATATTCCCAAGCTTGAATATCCCGCGCAGACCAGTCATTAACTAAGCATAATCCAAAAATATGTTCTTCAGCCTTTTCTATAGCAATAGGCTGTCCTAATTCATTACCAGAACCAACAAAAAAGCCTACTTCTAATTCATAATCTAAACGTTGGGATGGTCGAAAACTAGGTATTTGTTCATCAGGTTTCTTTGTTTGACCACTGGGACGTTTAATAGAAGTTCCACTGGTTAAAATTGAAGATGCGCGTCCATGATAAGCAATTGGTACATATTTATAGTTGGGGAGTATTGGGTTATCGGGACGAAATAATTTACCGACATTTGTAGCGTGGAAAATTGAGGCGTAGAAGTCTGTATAGTCACCAATAGTTGCAGGTAAAAGCATTTCAGCATCAGAGATATGGATAAGGAATGCTGATGCGGTTGGGTGTGTTTCACCGTTCCAGCGTAAGATATTACTGATGCGATCGCGCAAACTTGACCACGCTGTTTGTCCCAAACCCATTAACAAATTTAAGTTACTAGCTACAATTGCTTCTTGTATTTCCTGTGGCAGTCCTTGGAATAGTCCTGCTTGACAAGATGATGATAAATTTAAAATGCGATCGCCTATCGCTACCCCAATCTGAGAGGTTTCAGTAATACCCCCGCATCGGAATACACCAAAAGGCAAATTTTGAATAGGAAAATCGCTATCTGGACTATTTGCAGATTCTACCCAACTGCGTAAACTTGGATCGTGAGTGGCGTTTAGAGAAATCATCATTAGCTTAGAATTTGTTATTTTAGACCCCAGGGAAGCAGGGGAGATTTAGACAGCTTCTTGTTAATTCACACCTGAGTCATTCCCCAGCCTCCGCCCCAGAAATATGCTTCTATCTTAAATTAGTGCTTGAACCAAGGAATAACCCAAAGAATTCAACAAACCTTGACAAGTTAGTTAATCAAGCGATCGGCTACAATAAATTCAATAGAAAAGCGAATTAAGCTTAACAGGTTGTCTAGTTCAGCCAGTGAGGTAAAACTCACAAACCAGAAACAGTGCAATATTGGCATAAATTTTTGGAAACTATGATGTGATTATTATTGATAAGTAATAGAATTCGAGATCAGGATTCTGCCTGCAATGAGATCTGAACAAATCCGTTACCGCTCCGATTTAATCAATACCCAAGTTATCACCCGCGACACAGGCAAACGCTTGGGAGTCGTTAAGGAGCTATTGGTAGACATTGACCGACGGGAGGTTGTAGCACTCGGTTTACGAGACAACCTGATCTCGATAGCTGGGATGCCTCGATATCTGCTCCTTAGCAGCATTAGTAAATGGGGTGATGTCATCTTAGTTGATGATGACAACGTTATTGAAGATATTGACGTTGATGCCTACAGCACCTTGATTAACAGCGAAGTCATCACCGAAACCGGAGAACTCCTGGGGCGAGTGCGTGGCTTCAAATTCAACAGCGATGACGGTCAAGTTTCCTCTTTAATTATCGCTTCTTTAGGGCTGCCCCTGATTCCTGAGCAAGTTCTAAGTACATACGAGTTACCAGTTGATGAAATCGTCAGTAGCGGTCCTAATCGCTTGATTGTATTTGAAGGCGCAGAAGAACGCATGAATCAACTTACCGTTGGTGTTCTAGAGCGCCTGGGACTTGGTAAAGCGCCTTGGGAAAGCGAAGAAGAGGAAGCATACTTTACTCCTAGCGCCAAACCTGAGAATCAGCTAGGAACTGGTATTCCTGTTCGCACTCCTACCAACATTCGGACTGCTACACCTGTAACTCAAAATGCGTGGAGTGATGATGATTGGGAAGAACCCCAACCACAGCCCTTACCTCGCCGTCGCCAGTCTGAATCAATTTACTATGAAGAGGACGTAGAAGAAGATAACTGGAGTGAAGCATCAACAGATACCTCCAGAAAACCTCAGTATCAGCAACGCGCATATACTGAACCCGAAACTTATGAGGATGATTACGACTATGAAGACGAAATAGAAGGCGATGCTTGGGGAGAAGATGTTAAGCCTCAGCCTTACAAAGCTCCTAAGCTGAATATACCGGAGAAAACTCAACAGCCGGAATATCAAGACGATGGCACGTACTAATTACGGGCGGAGCCTGATTTGAACCTGGGAACAAAATAGAGGAGGCTCTGCCTCCCAAAATATTTAGGACTTACGCAAGTCCCCTTTTTTAAGGGGGATTTAGGGGGATCTGCAACGACTGAAACGCTTATGAAGAGCGTTAATAATGCAGTAAGTCTTGATATTTAATGTAGAGACGTACCATGGTACGTCTCTACACATTTCTAAAACGTCTTAACAAGTACGCACACGAGTTAATATCAGCACAATTTCATCCATAGCTTGGCGCATTACAGATGCAGGTTGGTCTGATTGATTAACTAGAATGCTAAAAACTAGGGGTCGATCAATTGGGGCGTTAAGATATCCAGATAAAGCTACGACTCCCGTCATTGTTCCAGTTTTAGCTAACAAAATTCCTTCTGCTGGGGTATTACGCAAGCGAGTTTTTAGCGTACCACTAACGCCAGCTACAGGCAGAGATGCTCGATAATAATCAGCATAAGGCGATTTTGCCATAGCTTTTAAAGTTTGTGCGATCGCATTCGGACTAACCAAATTATGACGCGATAACCCAGAACCATCCACTAATTTATAACTTTCTGGATCAACTCCCAGATTAGCTAATGTTTGTTTAACAGTAGCTAAACCTATTGCAGCAGTATCTTGATTATTAGCTGCTAATTCCTGATTAGTTGCACCTAGCAAGCGCAACAAAGCTTCGGCGTACAAATTATTACTACTTTGGTTAGTTTCGGCTAACAAAGTAGCAAGCGGTGCAGATTCAACGGCTGCTAATTCCTGACCAAAATCATTATTATTAGTAGAAACTACTTGTGTATTAGCAACTTTAATTTGCTGCCCTGCTAATGCTACCCGTAAGTGACGTGAAAAAGTTTCGGCTGGATCGATAACTGCCATTGCTTGTAAATTTGGCTGG
>JBARVL010000026.1:0-3724 GCA_049646245.1 Crinalium sp.
TCTACTTAAATGGGAATATCAACTCAATCACCGAAGTCGTAGTTGGTTAAACACAATTCGCATACAGCGTATAGATACTTTAGAATTATTAGCAGAAAATCCTAGTCTTAAACCATATCTGCAAGAAGTTCTTCATAAAGCTTATATAAAAGCAATTGCACTGGCTGCTAAAGAAACAAATTTAGCTATTAAAACATTTCCGCAAGATTGCCATTACACCCTTGAGGAAATTTTAAGCGATCGCTTCTATCCAGGGGAACCCGCAAGTGATGAGATGATGGAATAGGTAGTCGCATAAATACCAGTTCCACACAACGAGATGCAAAAACAAAAGAATAAATATAGCCACCTTACTGCCATAGAAAGAGTTTATCTTTCATTTCCAGCACGATTTCTATTAGAAAAAAATCTGCTTCAAGGTAAAATCCTAGATTTTGGTTGTGGCTTTGGTAACGATGTTAAGCTATTGCAACAAAAAAACTTTGATATTACTGGTTATGATCCTTATTATTTACCGCAATACCCTAACGAGAAATTCGACACTATCATCTGCTTTTATGTTTTAAACGTATTATTCCCTGAAGAACAAGCTAATGTCCTGATGGAAGTTTCACATCTACTGAAACCAGGAGGAAAGGCGTATTATGCAGTGAGAAGAGACATCAAAAAAGAAGGCTTTAGAGAACATTACATTCACAAAAAGCCTACCTATCAGTGTATCACTAAAATTCCCTTTAAGTCAATTCATTTAGATGAATATTGCGAAATATACGAGTATAGTCATTATAATTATCAAAGAAATTCATCTAATCAATGTGTTTTTTGTAACCCTTATAAAAAGTTAACTTTACTAACAGAGTCGGCAACAGCGTATGCTATGTTTGACGGATATCCAGTGAGTAAAGGTCATGTTTTAATTATACCTAAACGTCATGTAGCTAATTATTTTGAACTTCCCTTTAAAGAGCAATCTGCTTGCTGGTTGATGGCGAATAAAGTTCAAGAAATTTTAACTAAAGAATTTCAACCTGATGGTTTTAATGTAGGAATGAACGTGAATAAAGATGCAGGGCAAAATATGATGCACGCTAGTATTCATGTTATCCCTCGTTACAAAGGGGATGCTGTTGATTCTAGAGGCGGGATGAGATCTGTAATTCCTAAAAGAAAAATTAAGAATTCAAAGTAATCTGTTGAACTCATCTTTTTTGAGATACAAACAGTTAATTCACAGTGAAAAATTACTGAATAACTCGCTCACATACTAAAACAGTGCCTCTTTCTCCTTTGGTAATCCGTAATTCTTCATCAAGATAAAGTATCTTCAAATTACCTTTGGGAGATTTTTGCATCTTAAATGAAACTTCGCCAGTTTTAATATCCATGCCCTGCGGTGGTACAATTCCAAACATTATCCGCAAGATTCCTTTCATAAATTTTTCTTTTAAATTAGTTTTATCACCCTTAGATTGATCGCCGAAAATAGATTTCCACGCTTCTATCTGATTTTGATTCTGGGGTGCTAAAGTTGCTCCTGTAAATCTTACTTGTAAGGTATTGTCATCAGTTGGTTGACAAATTCCTAAGTTGTGGACGATGCCTTGTAGCTGAAAAAAATTTTCATCTACTATAATAAATTCAACAATAATATCGTGAGTGCGTTGCCCATTATTTAGAGGAATTACAGGTTGTAATACTCGCTCGATCGCCACCTTTAATTTAACAGGTTGAAACATATTAAAAGCAAGCCGACCAAGGGTATAAACATACTTACCGTTTGGTTGTAATTCTCCATTAGGAAAATTGGGGGCGCTAATTAATAGCCACTGCCCATCCATCAGTGCTTCATTACGAGTGGGTGCTACTGTTGGGTTAAGATTTGCGAGTTGATTTATCGCTGTAATTACTGCTTCATGTTTGGTGTTACCGCCATAGGTAGCAAGCACATCTTTCAGCTTTTCCTTTGCTGCTTTTCTATCTTGTTCAGTACTCATTTGGAAGTTGTTAATGTTGATAAAATTAATCAGCTTAAGCCATTATTAAATTGTAGATGTAAGCGTACTCTTATCTTACCAAGGTAAGCGATCGCCATTCCAGGAAAAAAATTCACCACTATCGCTTTCTTTTAGTTGATCGATCACCATTAGCAACTGCTCAACTGTACGTTCAACAGAAAATAGTTTCTCAGGGGGAACATTACGCTGAAATGGACGCGATAGTTGTGTATCGGTTGTACCAGGATGTAAAGTAACAACGATCGCACGTGGACAGCTACGCTTATATTCAAGCGCCGTTGTCCGCATAAACATATTTAATGCTGCCTTTGATGCGCGGTAACCATACCACCCGCCCAAATGGTTATCGCCGATACTACCAACTTTAGCCGAAATCGTAGCGAATATAGAGCGTTGCTGATGCTTAAATAAAGGTTGTATGTGCTTTGCTAACAAAACTGCACCAATACTATTAACCTGAAAATAACGCATCAATTGTTCTGAATTAAGTTGTCGCAAACTCTTCTCTGGTTGCATTGCTCCCTCATGTAACACACCTACGCAATTGATGACATAATTTAGTGTCGCTGTCTCTGCTTTAATTTCTTGTACAACATTAGCAATTTGCGCTTCTTCTGTAATATCCATTTGCAGACAACGCAAACGAGGATCTGATATTGTTAAGATTTCTGCTTGCGGGTTGCGATAGGTAGCATAGATGCGTTGTGCGCGATTAGTTTTTAGAAATTGGCGCACAAACTCTAAACCAATTCCCTGACTTGCTCCCACGATTAACGCCGTTGTAGAATTGTTGTGAATTTGTGTTTGCATAAATGTCGTCTATCCATTGGGTTATATTTATACTTTTTTTTCCTGCTAGTCTAGGCATATTGAGGCAGGTGATTATAGGAAACGAATTAAGTCATCAATTACTAGCTTTAGGATTATTGTTATTTGCTATAGATCAAGCTCGCATGGCTGTCGTTGATTTGCAACAAGTAGCTGAAGCGAAAAAGCAATTTCAGGATTTACGCTTGGATAATTTTTATACAATCACTTTAAGCACAATTGTTATAGAACTTATAGGCTTTTATACCTCATCAATTGTACTAGGTTGGGGAATTGTTTTAGTCTTACTAAGCCAGGTTTGGTTTAATTTATTTGCAGGTATACAAATTCAAACATCCGAAGAGATAAGAATTCAATCTTGGGGAGTTCCTGAAAGGTTTCCTGTTTTAATTGCAGATGGATTAGCGCTAATATTAATTTGGCTTTGGATATTACAAATCTATCCTCTAGAAATTGTTTTAGGAATTTGGGTTTTGGCTATAGCCTATGGATGTATAAAATTGTGGAATAAACGGTAGATTGCTTCTATTAATTAAAAGGTTCCTGGCAAGGGTGTTTTTGCTGCAAACAAATATAGCAACAGCCAAGGCGCTTAAGGCATCAGCCCGCGTAGGCGGGCTTTGTTTGTATAGCCCCACCCTTGAGGGTGTGGGAGAAAAAGTGGCTTTTTCATTAGTAATAATTCTCTGCTTAGGTCGAGATCCCCCTAAATCCCCCTTATAAAGGGGGACTTTGAATGTTCCCCCCTTTTTAAGGCTAGGGGGGATCTAGATTTCAGGCTTTCAATGGATAATTCCTATAAAAATTAAACATTTATTTTTTAGCTCCTTTCTCAAATTTTTCCATAATTGCTAAAGAAATTAAAGAACGCAAAAATACTA